>PMKA01000338.1 GCA_003157575.1 Opitutia bacterium | reverse complement strand
CAGGAAGATTCGCCGCCGCGGATCTGCGAGCCAAAACTCTTGGTCAGGATCGCAAAGTATCCCTCCGCCGCAGCCGCGCCAATCAACGATTCTCCCGCGGAGACGATGCCGTCTCCGCCGGAACCGGCCATGCCAATGATTAGGTCATCTACCATAAAATGGGTCCGGAGTTCGGCTTGAGGATTTGGATGAATCCCACAAGACCCCAAGGGAAACCCCAGAAAAACACACGGATCAAGCGGGTAGCCGCGGAAAGATCAAGCCTGCCCCGCGACTTTAGTAAAACTACTCATGGCGGAACACGCCCGCCAATCAGAGAAACCCGCGGCTCCGAAGCCGCCGGACAATGCGAAATGCGACGTGAAACCGTGACCTGTAGGAGCCTGCTTGCAGGCNNGAATCGCCTGCAAGCGGGCTCCTACGATCGAATAATCCCAGTGCAAACGCCGCGCTCTGCCTGATGCACTTTGTCAAATAATACGTTACAATACTCCCAATGAGCCTCCTGAATTCGTTCTTCTCTTTGATATCACCCTCCGGTCCTGGCGTGCGCCGCGTCCAGCCGGCCGAGGCCGCGCAGCTGGTCCGCGACGGAAAGGCCCTGCTGGTCGATGTGCGCGAGCCCGATGAGTGGTCTGGCGGTGTGGCCAAGGACGCCGCGCTCCTGCCGCTGAGCGATCTCCTCGGCGCCCGGAGCCGGTGGAAGCCGTTCCTGGCTGGAGTCGGCGAACGCGAGATCGTCCTTTACTGCCGCTCCGGCTCGCGCTCCAGCCATGCGGCCTCGGTCCTGGCGAAGGAGGGCTTTCGCACCTCCAACGCTGGCGGATTCAGCGACTGGAAGGCCGCGGGGTTGCCTGTTGGCAAACCCCGGAATTCGCGCTAAGCCTTCTCTGTTCGAAAGACTCTGCCTTCACCCGTAAACATGATCTCGTCAGGTGAACATTGTAGGAGCCTGCTTGCAGGCGATTCCGACGTAGGGTTCGCCTGCAAGCAGGCTCCTACAATTTGCACAGATACGCCTCGGCGTTCTTAACCGACTATGAATCCATCCGCACCTTCCCCCGAAGATGCTGCTCCGAGAGAAGATCGGCGCGAAACGGAAACAGGGAATGCTTTCGATCCCCGCACGCTATGCGGAGCGCCCTCGTCTGCGCATCCGCTGGCGCGTTGGCTGCTGCCAACCGGAGCGTTGCTCGCGCTTTCGCCCTGGACGCCGCCCTGGGCGGCATTGCTGGCCGGAACCGCCCTGGCTTTGACCTTGGGGAATCCCTGCGCAGCTGCGACGACCAAGGCGTCCAAATGGCTGCTGCAACTCGCGGTCGTCGGCCTCGGCGCCGGGGTGAACCTTGCGATCGTGGCCCGAGTCGGCCTGCAGGGCCTTGGATACACCGTCGTCGGATTGCTCGCGACGTTTGCCATCGGCACGCTCCTGGCCCGTCGGTTGCGGTTGACGTCGCGGATGGGCGCATTGATCTGCGCGGGCACGGGTATTTGCGGTGGCAGCGCAATCGCTGCGGTCGCCCCGGCGATCAAGGCGGAGCCGGCCGAGACGTCCGCGTCGCTGGCCACGGTGTTTTTGCTCAACGGTGTGGCGCTGCTGATTTTCCCTCCGCTCGGATCGCTGGCCGGCCTCAATCCACACGCATTCGGGTTGTGGTGTGCGCTGGCCATCCATGACACCAGTTCGGTAACGGGCGCCGCCATGACCCATGGCCCGGAGGCCCTTGCAACTGCCACGACGGTGAAACTCGCCCGCGCCCTGTGGATCGTTCCGGTTGTGCTGGCGCTCGGATGGTGGTTCGCACGGGACCGCGCGGCAACTGCCGGAGTGAGGAAACGCGGCGTGAAGGTCCCCTGGTTCATTGCGGGATTCGTGGCACTGTCTGCGCTATTCACTTTTCTTCCGGCCGCGGCGCCGGTGGCACCGTGGATCGTCCGCGGCGCCCGCATCGCGCTGACGCTCACCTTGTTCCTTATTGGTGCAGGACTCGACCGGGCGGCGGTGCGCACGGTGGGTGCACGGCCGTTCGTTCACGGACTCCTGCTGTGGCTGATCGTCGGCAGCGGCACGCTCGCCGCGATCATGGCCGGATGGATCAGGTAGGCAGGCTCCAATTGCTTCCTCTAAGCAGAGACCCAGCCAAAGGTGGAGGGCGCTGCGCCGTCAGCGCCGCCCGGCCCGGTGGCGGTGGCAGCGCACCGCCCTCCAGAAGAAACGTCGCCCGGCGGGACGAAATGGACGGATAGTCAGACAAAGGCGTGAAATGTCCGCCCCGGAGGGGCCGATTTTGTCGGGGCTGGCCGGGACCAGGCGCCCTCCCGCAGGCAGGCGGATCTTTCCGTTAAGACCTCCTCGTTTTCATGAGAAATCCAGGCTTATGTTTTCCGTATGAAATCCGCGATTCTGATTTCACTACTGTTTTCGCCGTTTGCACGGGCTGCTCACTCGCTGCCGACGTCCCCGTCATGACGCCCGCGGAGGCCGCGAAACGCGTCGCCGACGGCAAGGCCGTGCTCATCGATGTGCGCGAGCCGGACGAATGGACCGCGACAGGGATCGCCGCGCCCGCAGCGCTGCTTCCCCTCAGCGACCTCAAAGGCGACCGCAAGCAGTGGAAGGCATTTTTGGAGAAGAACCGCGGCAAGGAGTTGGTTCTCTACTGCCGGTCAGGTCACCGCGCAGGGGTCGCCGCGAAACTGCTCGCGAAGGAGGGATTCCGCACGGCCAACGCCGGCGGATTCAGCGACTGGAAAGCGGCGGGGTTGCCGGTGCGCAAACCCGAAGAACCGGCTCGTTAGAGTCGAAATCACGGACGGTCGTCTTCCGCCCTCGATTATTCAGCGAGCAGAAGCAGATCGAGACCGTGCGATTCGAAGCGCTTGAAATCGCGGTCAATGGTCACGAGACGCAAACCCCCGTTCATGGCGAAGGCGGCCAGATAGGCATCCATCCACAGTTTCGGCGAAGCCGTGTCGCCAGACGCCAGACGCTTCCAGAGAGGAAACACTCCCGGGGGTTCCTCCCGTTCACAGACTTGAGGCAGCGCCAGCAGCGCGTCCAGCGCCACAAGGGCATCTCGGTTGGTCAAGCCTTCCGCGCCGTAGGCCTTCAGCAGGACCGGAGTTGAGACCAAACGCAGAAAGCTTTGCTGCGTCGAGCGAGAGAAGACGGCTGGGGCGGCGGGCGTCGCTTCGTGTAGGATTTGCCGGGCCTGCACGTGGAAGGGATGGGTGGTGAAGATCGCCGCGAGCCAGACATTTGTGTCAAAGAGTGAGCCCGGCACGTTTCAAGTCCTCCTCGCCTTGGGTTTCCTGATTGAGCTTGAGCAATGTTTTAACGTTCATCCGAGCGGCCGGAGCATCCGGACGACATCGGATCACAGGCAGGCCGTCCTCCCGGATCTCCACCGTCTTACTGGTCGGAAGTTTCTCCCGTCGCCCGACGGGCGCAAGGCCAAGGCCCTGTCGGAGGAACTCGGCGACAAGATCCTTCACGGTTCGTCCTTGCACGACGGCACGCAATTTTACGTCCCGAATCAACTCGTCAGGCAAATCGAGGGTCGTTTTCATGGAGCCATCTTCCCAGCTAACCAGCTTACTGTCAAACAGGGAGTCGTTTGGGAAGCCCGTGGGTGCGCATCGGCCGATTGACGGTGAAGCCGGCAGAAAGCCTGAGCCGTGGGTGATTAACGAGTGGTCTCCGTTCGTAGCGCAGGTTTACAGTATGGCGCCCGGCGCGTGGGCCGGCATCGTCTCAATGTGGGCGCATATGCCGGCGGAGTTGCGGCGTTCGGTACACACTCAGGTCGTGCAAGGGCTCACGCCGGGCGGGGTGTTCATCCTCGAGGCCTACACACCGGCGCAGCTGGCTTTTGACACCGGAGGACCGCGAAGCGCAGATCTGCTAATGAGCGCGGCGCAACTCTGCGATGAGCTGGCCGGCCTCGAATTCCAGATTCTGCGCAAGCTGGAGCGGGAGGTTCGTGAGGGCGCCAAGCACACCGGCCGGGCGGCAGTGGTACAGGTGCTGGCAGATGGAATCTGACGGGGTCATGTGTG
>PMKA01000061.1 GCA_003157575.1 Opitutia bacterium | reverse complement strand
CCAATACCGGACACCCTTGGGGAATCTGATGGGGTCATGTGTGAATTCTCGACAGAATCGTACGGGGGTTCGCGTACGCCGCCTCGCGAACGGAGCCGGCGCACCTATTGGGTGACGCTCCCCGGGACGTTTCTGCATAGTCGCCGGGTTGAGCGCGGCATTTGACGCCGAGGTCAACAGATCCGGACGGCTCAAGTCTCTCCGGTCCGCGTGACGATGTCGCGACCCTCAAGCCCGAAGTGTGTGGCGGCCGACAGCAGGTGCTTGTCGTGAGAATAGATGACCTTGAAGCCCTGGCAGGCTGCCGCGGCCAGATGAAGCGCATCAGCGCCTCTCAAAAAGACGCCACCGGGAAGCGAACGATAGACGCCGGACACCCGCGCCAACGTTTCTTGCGCGAGCGGCAGCCAATGGAAGGCGCCTCCCCTGTCGTCTGCCGCAAATTGGTCGATGAGCGCCATGTAGTGCGCGGGCAGAATGTCCTTGTCGCGGAGTTTACGGTGGAAGGCCGCGAGCAGTTCTGCCTGGCCGTGCCATGCGCACGCGACGTTATCCTGTGCAGCGAGCCTTCGCACCTTTTCCCAATCGGCGTCCTGGTAATAGAGCCGGACCAGGTAACTCGTGTCGAAATAGATCACGGCGTTTCGTGGTCGCGATCGTCGCTGATGCCGCTGGTCGAGTCTGCTCCTCCGGCCAGGAAGGGTTGGGCTGCCCGAAACGCCCTGGTTAACTTGCGCCGGGCGAAGAATGGCGTCGGAGGGGGCGACGCAGCTGGCAGGAGCTTGGCGATCACCCGGCCCCGTTCAGTCACGTGAAGCTCCCCCAGGACTGAAGCCTCCCGCACCCACCGCCCGGTTGCAGAGTGCAGCTCGCGGATGGTTATGGCTTTCATGTGACCCAGTGTGTCACATCGAGCGTCCGTGTCAATCCGCCTCTGTCCGGGTGACGCTTCCCAGGACGCTCATGCACAGTCGCCGGGTTGAGCCCAGCATTTGATGCCGAGGTCATGGGCGCGATCCCGCTAACTCTGCGCCTTGGTCAACCCTCCCGATCCATCCTTGCGCGGTTTTGTCGAGAATTCACACATGACCCTGTCAGGCTTCACTCGGCACGACGTGTGAGACGAGCCTCGCACCGGCGTCATTCCATTTCGGATGCCGGACACAGATGGGCGTGCGCATAAGCGGCCGAAACCGGAAGTAGAGCAACTACCTGCCAGCAGCCTTGTCGGACCCAGTGCTGCTCTGGCTGCTGAATTGATGGGTCTCCTTCGAATCTGGATAAAGTCGGTTTCTCACTTCGACCGAATTCTGATCAAGGTCTTCAATGACCACAACGCCCGCCGGCAGGCGCGAGGCTACACCGAGGATTGGCTCCGATCGGAAATACCCCGCAGGAGCCTGCGCCATGGCGTTCCAACTGAAATCGTGCGTATTCTCGGCCGTGGCGTAGGTAAACCCATGGACGGTGATTAGGTCATCCTTGGGAAAATCGACGGCGCCAGAACTCCCCGGGTCATACGCTATTTCGATATCAAACGCCGCATTTCCCTGAGTGCCATTGTTGGCCGGGTCGTTCTCCTCGCGGGTCTTGGTGAATGTATAAGTGACGTTACATTCCAATGCGTCATGCCAACCCCATGCCAGCATGCTTCCCTTGCCGGTAGGGTCCGACCAGATCTCGGCCGCCTTCTGTTCTCCTACCGCCTTTTGGAGGCGGGCCCGGATCGTAGCCTCCACTTGGCTCCGAGAAATGCGCAGCCCAGGGATCAGCATCTTGAGTACCTTGCCGTCGAACGACACCACCCTTGCTTGGAGGCCTTTCTGCTCCTTGAAATCGTCTGCCGCGTTCAGCATTTCCGACTGAAGATCCATCGACTCGACACCGTTCAGATGAAAACGGCGATCGAACTCCTCGTTGGTTAGATTGTGGCGGGCATCATGCGTCAGCCAGCCCCCCTCGTTAGCGGCCGGCTTCCGCGTGGCGACGGCCTTGGTTGCATCGGTCGGGATGGCCGCCGACGGCCGCGCCGTTCGATTGGCAATCGCAAACCACACCAAGCCGCAGACGGCGGCCAGACTGATCGTTAACGCGCTTCTTTTCATCTTTCCATGTTGGTGCCACCCTGAGCCTTGATGGAGGTGGCATTGGTGGCTGTAAGCGGATCTGATGGGGTCATGTGTGAATTCCCGACAGAGTCGCAGGGAGATTTCGCGTACGCGCGCTTCGCGAACGGGGCCGGCGCACCTATCGGGTGACGCTCCCCGGGACGTTTCTGCATAGTCGCCGGGTTGAGCCGAGCATTTGACGCCGAGGTCATGGCCGCGATCCTCCGGACTCTGCGCTCGGTTAACCCTCCCGATTCATCCTTGCGCGGTCTTGTCGAGAATTCACACATGACCCTGTCAGGCTTCATTCTCCATGGTTCGCACGGCGAGTTGTTATGCACTGAACCGGAGGCGTAATCCGGCGTGGAGCTGCAAACAGGCGCCGGGAAACTCGCTCCAGAATCGCCGGATGGCGGCCAGGCCGGTGCAGTGGCCGAAGCCCATCTGTACGGGCTGGCGGGAGCGCAGGGCGCGCACTGTCTCGTCCATCCGCCTCGGCGAAGCGTTCTCCAGGTGGGCTCCGCCCAGAAGGGCTCGAACGGGCGCGTCGCCACTGAGCCGGGCGACGCGATCCAGAGTGTTCACCATGCCGGCGTGCGCGCAGCCGAGGACAACGATCATGCCGGCCGGGGTCGGAAGGTAGATCGCCTGGTCATCGAGCAGCGGGTCGGGTCGGATGAGAGACGGATCGAGAAAGAACGGCCCGCCGGTGTCCTCAAAATCGTTGGTGCGTGGGACCTCGCCTGTCATCCAGATGCCGGGAACAACCTCGGTCGGCTCGCGACTGGCGACGATGCGGCGGCCGGCGGTGCGGAACGACTCCGATTCGACGAACATTGTGCTGAGGCGGCGGGCGTTGGCCGGATCGGTCCCTGTGAATTTGGGCTCGATCGTCCGGGGATGGAGAAACAGGGCGGCGCGCGGTGCGAGAGCCAGTGCGGCCTCGAGTCCGCCGACGTGGTCATAATGTCCATGGCTCAGGACGACGGCGTCGGCGAGTGCGAGATCGATGCCGAGCCGAGCGGCGTTGTGCGTGAGCGCCATGCCCTGGCCGGTGTCGAAGAGAACGCGGTGCGTCCCCGTGTCGATCCACCACGACAGGCCGTGTTCACCGAGGATGCCCGGACCGCGGGCGGTGTTTTCGACGAGGATAGTGATGGTGATCATGGGTTGACGTTATGGGCATAGCCCAGCGGGGCGCAGCTTCAGACCATCCGGCGTTTTGAGGCGATCAAAAACACAAGGACAACAGGAGCCTGATCATTGTAAGCGCCTCGCTGTTGCGCCCGCTGTGCGGACGCATCAATCCCCAAATCCAGGCAGTCTCATGCAGCACAAAACGGAGGGCTCCATTTGTATAGACCTAAATTCCGCAGTTGGGGCGGAATCCACTGGCTCACGCTCGCGGCCACAAGGAGCAGATGCCCCAACTGCGGAATTTAGATAAAGCCTGTAATAGACTCCGACAGGCTGCTGGCGGGCATTGCGTGGCCGGCTAAACGGTGTCTTCATGGTCCCTGTTATGAGCGGACCAGCCGATTTCTCACCCGTGCAACGAGCGGAAGGACTTTTCCGGCAGGGGTACAACTGCGCTCAGGCCGTTGTCTTTGCCTTTTCAGATCAGATGGGCGGCGACGCCGACACAGCGTTGCGCGTTGCAAGCGGCTTCGGCGGTGGCATTGCGCACCAGCAGGAGACCTGCGGGGCGGTGACGGGTGCAATCATGGTGCTGGGCAGCCGCCATGGGCGCGCGCCGGGCGAGCCGAAGGACAGGACGGATGACACCTATGCCCGGGTGCAGGAATTTGTGCGCCGGTTCGAGGCGTGTCATGGCACCTGCAAGTGCCGTGAATTGCTCGGCGGCTGCGATTTCAACACCGAGGCGGGCAAACGCGAATTCAAGGAGCGCGGCTACCGCGAGGCACGCTGCGCGGCCTTCATTCGTGACGCGGTGCGAATCGTCGAGGAACTGGAGCGCGATCCGGTTCGCCTCGATCAAACGATCCGCCCTCCACCTGCAGCCCCGCCGCAAGAATCCCGGCGGCTGCGGGGATAAGCGTTCTCGTTGTCCACGATCACGGCGCCGCTCGCCTTGTGCCGCGGGCGGGGCAGGCGAAAGGCGTTCTGTGCTCCCACAGGCAGAGGGCGTGCAGCGTAGCGTCAGTGGCCGCAGCCGCAATTTCCTGAATGCTGATGGCCGGATTCGTCAGGCTGATGGCCATGGTGGCTGCCCTCGCCTTCGCAGGCATTGGCGCCGGGGGCGAGTTTTCCATCGATCCATGCCTGGACGAGCGCGGCCGGATCAGCGGCGGGCATGCCGACGAGCACCTCGATGCCGGCGGCCGCCATGCGCTGCCGGGCTCCGCCGCCCATGCCGCCGGCGAGGAATAGCGTCACTCCCTGCGCGCCGAGCCAGTCGGCCCAGCCGCAGGGCTCAGGCTCGGGCGGCACGACCGCTGTCATGCGCGAAAAGGTGCGGCGGCCACGATCGACCTCGAAGAGGCCAACCTTGGCGGAGCCGCCGAAGTGGAGGGAGAACTCGTCGTTCTCGGTGAGGGGGAGGGCGATGATCATGGGAAAGTTGGAAATACCAGACCGCCGCGAGGAGCGGGCCGGCGGTCGCAAAACACTCGCAGCGCAGGCGGAGACGGGCAAAGATCGCGCCAGTTCCGGAACCGCGGCGTTGAGTAATGAGCTTATGCCCATAACCGGCCCGCACAAGCATTCCTTTTCATCATGCCCCGACCGCCCTGTCCCCGTCACATCGGCCACCGTCCGCCGGCGAGCTATTTCAAACCCGCCGGCATTCCGTTGTACGAACTCCAGGAGGTGGAATTGGGCGCGGACGAGCTGGAGGCGTTGCGGCTGGCCGACGTCGAGGATCTTTGCCACACGGCGGCTGCCGGCAGGATGAGGGTGTCGCGGCAGACCTTCGACCGGATCCTGCGGCGGGCACGGATGAACGTGGCCGCGGCGCTGGTGGGTGGACGGGCGCTGAGGGTGCTGGCGGTGCCGGGCAAAACCGGCCCATGCGGCCGAAAATGCAGTCCGGCTTGATGTTCAGCGTTGTTTGATTCCTGTTCTCTGCATGGACGTCCTTTTCCTCTCGCGCCTGCAATTCGCGCTGACGGTCACGTTCCATTACCTCTATCCGCCGCTGAGCATCGGTCTGGGCCTGCTCCTGGTTGCGGTCGAGGCGATGTGGCTGAAGACGCGCAATCCGCTCTACCACCAGATGGCACGGTTCTGGACGAAGGTGTTCGCGCTGACGTTTGCGATCGGCGTGGCGACGGGAATCGTGATGGAATTCGAGTTTGGGACGAACTGGGCGGCGTACTCGCGTTACGTCGGCGACGTTTTCGGCAGCGCGCTCGCGGCCGAGGGCATCTTCGCGTTTTTCCTCGAA
>PMKA01000427.1 GCA_003157575.1 Opitutia bacterium | reverse complement strand
GGCTTTCTCGCGGTGCTGCTTTTCGGATGGGACAAGGTGGGGCCGAAGCTGCATTTCTTCGCCACGTGCATGGTCGCATTCGGAGCGCATTTCAGCGCGATCTGGATCGTGGTCGCCAATTCCTGGATGCAGACGCCGGCGGGCTTCCACATCGTTGGGACGGGCCCGGCGGCTCGGGCGGAGATCACGGATTTCTGGGCGATGGTGTTCAATCCGTCGTCGATGGACCGGCTTGCGCACACGCTCACGGGCGCCTGGCAGGCCGGGGCCTGGCTGATGGTGAGCGTCGGGGCGTGGTATCTGCTGCGCCGGAGGCACCGGGATTTCGCGCTCGCCTCCGTGAAAACCGGCCTGGCGCTTGCCGCGGTGGCCGCGGTGCTGTCGCTTACCACGGGCCACGAAAGCGCGCAGGGGGTGGCCGTCAACCAACCTGCGAAGCTCGCGGCGTTCGAGGGGCTTTGGCGGAGCGGGCCGAACGCGCCGCTGCATGTCGCGGGCTGGGTCGACGAAGCGCGCGGGCAGACGCACGGGCTGGAGATTCCCGGCATGCTGAGCTGGCTGGCTTATGGCGACACCGGGAGGATGGTGACGGGGCTTGACGCAATCCCCCCGGCGGACCGCCCGCCGGTGAACGCCAGCTTCCAGTTTTTTCACCTCATGGTGGGGATAGGGTGCGCCCTGATCGGGCTGGCTGCGTGGGCCGCGGTGGCGCTCTGGCGGGGACGGCTGGAGAACTCGCCGCTGTTGTTGTGGCTGCTGACACTGTCCGTGCTCGGCCCGCAGATTGCGAACCAGGCCGGGTGGTATGCGGCGGAGGTTGGGCGGCAGCCCTGGATAGTCTACGGTTTGATGCGCACCTTTCAGGGGCTGTCGCCGGTCGTGACGGCGGGGCAGGTTGTGACGTCGATAGCGATGTTCACCCTTGTGTATCTGCTCCTGTTTTCCGTCTTCGTCTTCCTGCTCAACGACAAGATCCGGCACGGGCCGGACGACAGCGACCTGCAGCCGAGCGGGAAGTGGGCGTTGGGCCGGAGGCTGAAGGGCTGAAAGGCTGAAAGGCTGAAAGCGGAAAAGCGGAAAAGTGGAAAACTGAAGGACTGAAATGTCAATGATCTATGTCATCGGACTCTGTTTCCTCCCAGCGAAAGGACGTTCGTCATGAGCTTTGGGAATCTCGATCTCAACCTTGTCTGGTTCGCGCTGGTGGGCCTGTTGTTTGCCGGCTACGTGGCTCTCGACGGGTTCGACCTGGGCGTCGGCATGCTGCATCTGTTCGTTGTGCGGCGCGACGAGGAGCGCCGCGTGTTCATCAACGCGATCGGGCCGGTTTGGGACGGAAACGAAGTGTGGCTTGTGACGGGGGGAGGCGCGCTGTTCGCGGCATTCCCGGCGGTATATGCGACGGTGTTCTCCGGGTTCTACCTGGCATTCATGGCGCTGCTCTGCGCGCTGATCTTCCGGGCGGTGGCGATCGAGTTTCGCAGCAAACATCCGTCACCCCTGTGGAGGGGATTCTGGGATGCGGGATTTGCGGGCGGCAGCTTTGTTTCGACGCTGCTGATCGGCGTGGCGATGGGCAACATCGCGTGGGGCATCCCGCTTGATGCGCGCGGCGAGTTCGCCGGGAGTTTCCTGGGGCTGCTCCACCCGTATGCGCTGCTGATGGGGGTGACGACGGTTGCGCTCTTCGCGATGCACGGCGCGATCTACCTCGTGCTCAAGACCGAGGGCGAACTGCAGGCCGAGGTGCGGCGGTGGGTGAATCCGCTCATCATCGCGTTCATCCTCTGCTATGTGATCCTCACGCTGGCGACGCTGCTCTACGTGCCGCACATCACAGAGGCTTTCCGGCGCGATCCCTGGTTCTTTTTGATCGTTGTGGCTGTGGTGCTGGCGATCGCGAACATCCCGCGCGAGGTGAACCACGGGCGGGAGTTTCTGGCGTTCCTTTCGTCGTGCGCGGCGATGGCGGGCCTCATGGCGATATTTGGCATCGGGATGTATCCCGACCTCGTATTCTGCAACACCGAGCCTGCGAACAGCCTGACCGCCTTCAACGCGGCGTCCTCCAGGAAGACGCTCGGGGTGATGTTCACGATCGCGCTGATAGGCGTGCCCGTCGTGCTCGCGTACAGCGCAAGCATCTACTGGATCTTCCGGGGCAAGGTGAAGCTCGACAAGACGAGCTATTGAGCAATCCCGCTGCGCGCCGCAGTGTGGTGGATCGGGACGTTGTGTCTATCCCGGGATCGGCAGCTGGTCACAGAGTGCACGGAGGCAAGGCAGGAGCACACAGAGAATTGCCTGAAGGGGAAACCGGATCGCAGGGTTTCACCCACCAAAACAAAACACGCCGGGCGTGCGGCCCGGCGTGCATTCTGAAACAGAGCTTCAGCGGAAAAGAGGAGAGACTTCAGGGCTTCTGCTCTTCGGCGGGAGCCGCAGGTGTTTCCGCGGCGGGGGCGGCGGGTGCGGCCGGCTCGGCAGGAGCGGGGGCAGCAGGAGCGGGAGCTTCCGCGGCAGGAGCGGCGGTCTCGGCGGCAGGAGCCTCGGTCTTTTTGGAGGATCCGCGCTTGCCGCGCTTCTTGTAGCCGGGGTCCTCCGCGCCAATGAATTCGATCAAGGCCATCTCGGCGGCGTCGCCGATGCGGCGCGGCGCGAGCTTGTAGATGCGCGTATAGCCTCCGCTTCGCTTGGCGAACTGGGCGGCCTTCTCATTGAAGAGGAGCGTGATGGCGTCCTCGTCGCGCACCTTGCGCAAGGCGACGCGGCGGAGATGGATGGAGTCCTTCTTCTCGGCGGCGGCGGCGGCCTTCTTGGCCTTGGTGATCACTTTCTCAATGAAAGGACGCAGGGCGCGGGCCTTCGTGAGGGTGGTCTCGATCCGGCCCCGGGTGATGAGCGCGGCGGCCAGGTTGGAGAGCAGAGCGGCGCGATGTTCGCGGGTGACGCCGAGAGACTGGTGATGTTTAAGATGACGCATGGATGTGAGGAAGTGCCAGGTATCAAGGGGCAGGCATCAAGCCCCGCCGGGCTGCACTGGCATCGTGTTTTGAGAACGGGTTACTTGATCCTTGTCACTTTCGCGCGAGGCGGGGTTCAGGCTTCCTTCTTGGATTCAAGGAGGCGCTCGTCGAACTTCATTCCCAGCGAAAGGCCGAGGGCTTCGAGCTTTTCCTTGATCTCGTTGAGGGATTTCTTTCCGAAATTGCGGTACTTGAGCATCTCCTGTTCGGTCTTCATGGAGAGTTCGCCGACGGTGGTGATGTTGGCGTTGTTNNGTTGAGGAGCTTGCGGAGCTTGTTTTCCTCCTCGCTGACCGTGCTCTGCTGGCTCTCGAACTCATAGTGCTCCTCGGTGACGCGATCGAAGACATCAAGGTGGTGCTTGAGGATCGACGCGGACTGTTTGAGGGCGTCGTCG
>PMKA01000059.1 GCA_003157575.1 Opitutia bacterium | reverse complement strand
TAACCACTGAGCTAGCCGTCCGGAACGGGCGTGGAGACAAGCAGGCGTGCCGCGGCGGAACAAGGCTTTATTGGGATGCCGGCTGCGGCTTGAATCCCAGGCCCTCGCGGATCATCAGTTCGGCGATCTGGATGGAGTTGAGCGCGGCGCCCTTCCAAAGATTGTCCCCGCTGACCCAGAAGGCCAGGCCGTTCTCGAACGCGGTGTCGCGCCGAATGCGCCCCACCCCGCACTTCACCTTTTCGCTGTAGGCCAGCGGAGTCGGGTACCGGCACTGGGCGGGTTCATCGAACAACTCGGCGCCGGGAAACGCAGCGATCGCTGCGCGCGCGGCGGCGAGGTCGACGGGCCGCTCGAACTCGGCGTTGACGGCCACCGAGTGTGCGCGCACCACCGGCACGCGAACGCAGGTCGACGACACCTTCAATTTGGGCATCTCGAGTATCTTCCGGCTCTCCGCCATCATCTTGCTCTCCTCGCCGGTATATCCGTCGGCGCCGAAAGTGTCGACCTGGGGAATAACGTTGAAGGCGATCTGGTACGGATAGACCTTCCGCGGAAGCGGTTCACCCCGCGCCCAGGCGCGCGTCTGCGCATCGAGCTCGCGCACAGCCTCCGCGCCGGTGCCCGACACCGACTGATAGGTCGCGGCAAAATAGCGCTTCAGGCCAAACGCGCGATGGAGCGGATAAAGGCCCATCAGGGTCACCGCGGTTGAACAGTTGGGGCTCGCAATGATGCCCTTGTGCCTGCGGATCGCATGGGGGTTGATCTCGGGCACGACGAGCGGCACGTTGGGGTCCATGCGGAACGCCGAACTTTTGTCCAGCACGAGGCAGCCGGCCTTCACCGCCGCAGGTGCGAGCGCGCGGGTCACCGATCCGCCCGCGCTGAAAAACGCCACATCGAGTTCCGCAAAAATCGCCGGCGTCGCCTCGGCGACCGTGAATTTCCTTCCGTCGCGCTCCACGATCTTGCCCGCCGACCGCGCCGAGGCGTACAGCTTCAGCTCAGCCATGGGGAAATTGCGCTCCAGCAGCAGTCGAAACAGCTCTTGACCGACTGCGCCGGTGGCGCCGACGATGCCAACACGATAGGGAATGGTATTCACAATGAGTTCTCCAATCAAACAGGTCATCGAAAAGTGCGCGGCGCTCGGAATCAAGCCTGCAAACCAGGTTCTTGTCGTCCGCGTGGGCAGCCAGAGCATGCAATTCTACCGCAAGGGCGAGCTGGTGAAGGCATTTGTCGTGTCCACGTCGCTGCGGCCTCCATCGAATCTGAAGGACTCCCTCGGCACGCCGTTCGGACTGCACGCGATCGCGGAAAAGATCGGCCGCGACCAGCCGCCAGGCATGGTGTTCAAGGGGCGCGTCGCGACGGGCCGCACCTTCCGCGAACTAGGCGACGAGGAGAACCGCGACAACCTCATCACCTCGCGCATCCTGTGGCTGCGCGGCCTCGAGCCGGGCGAAAATTGCGGCGGCAACGTCGATTCCCACGAGCGTTACATCTACATTCATGGCACGAATCACCAAGACCGCATCGGCACGCCTCAGAGCGCCGGTTGCGTGCTGATGCGCAATCTCGACATCGTGGAGTTGTTCGAAGACGTCCGGACCGCCGACCACGTGTGGATCGGGGCGTGACAAGGAGCACCGAGGACGAAGTCCGCCGGGCTCCTGCCGTTTAAAGGCGTCTCAGCGCCGGTGTTCAATCCATGCCCCCGGAACGAAGACGTATCCGCCTTCGCGGGGTTCCCACCGCGGCTCGACCCAGATCAAACCCGGGTGCGGCGGCTTCTCCCAATGGCCCGCAACCCAGATGTGAATGCGTCCGTCGTGCCGCCAGTAGCCCTTGATCCAGACATGCTCCCGTGACGGCTGCGCCATCCGGGCATCCTCCTTTCGGGGCGGAGGAGGCGGCGCGCGCACGATGACGAGCGGCCCTGCGCCCGTCCGCAAAGGAACGCTGACAGCCGCCCTTTCGTGCCGCCAGTAACCGGCGATAAAAACCAGCCCTTCGGGTCTCCGCTCGCAACGCGCCGGCACCCACACAACGCCCTCGCGGGGCGGCAGAACCCAGTGGCCGGCGANNGCCGGCGATCCAGCGGTAGCGCGCTCCATCGTGGCGCCAATACCCGGCGATCCACACATGACCCGGCGACGGCCGGACAAGCACCGTCTCCGGTCTTGGCGGCGGGAGGGGTTCCTGCACAACGACCTCCATTGCCGGCGGAGGCGCGTCCGTTTCGACCACAAGGTTCTCCTCGGGTGGAGGCGGAGCCTCTACCACAACCGGAGGCGGGATCGGACGCGGCGGCGGCGCGATGACGGCAACCCGGCGCGGGCGGGGGTGTTCCTCGACGACGCAGCCCGAGAGAAGGAAAAACACCGCCGCCGGAAGCGCCAAACTGGCAAAGCGAACGGACAAATGACGTGCTCGAAACGACTTCATGGGGAGTGGACAGTTGTTCATACGTCTTCTGCGCATCTTTATTACGCCGGAACGCATCGACCGCAAACGAATACCTCACCGCTCCGGCCGGATCAGCCAGGATGTAATGCACGTACCAAAATTGCCCCGGCCGTCAGCTCCTGGCGCAGTCTCCATGCGAAGTCGACGGCGTGAGGTCCGTCGCCGTGCACACAAATCGTGTCGGCGGCGATCGCCACCCGGGTGCCGTCGGCCGCAACGACGACGCCTTCCCGGATCATCCGCAGCGCCCGGGTCGCCGCGACGGTTCCATCGGAGATCGTCGCTTCCGGTCGCGAACGCGGAGTCAGCGAACCATCGGGCTCGTAGTTGCGGTCGGCAAAAACCTCGGACGCAACCCGCAGCCCGCACGCGCGCCCTGCCGACAGCAGCTCCCCGCCCGCGAGGCCGAAAAGGACCAGCTGCGGATCGGCTTCGCGCACGGCTGAGGCCAGCGCCTTTGCCACGGCCGCGTCGCGGGAGGAGATGTTGTAGAGTGCGCCATGCAGCTTTACGTGGCCGATCCGGGCGCCGCAGGAACGCGCGATCCGGTCCAGCGCCTCGAACTGCCGCCGCACCAGTGCGCGCGCCTCGTCCGGCGTAACGGAAAGTTCCTTCCGCCCGAAATTGGGGCGGTCCTCCAGTCCGGGATGGGCTCCGATCGCCACGCCGTGCCTCAACGCCAGCTCGACTGCCGCCCGCATCGTGTCCCCGGTTCCGGCGTGCCCGCCGCAGGCGATGTTTGCGGAGGTGATCAGCAGCATGAGCTCCGCGTCATGTCCCGCGCCCTCGCCCAAATCGCAATTCAAGTCGATGCAACGCATGGCCGATCAGTGCGACGCAGCCGGACCGAAACGGATCGAAGTCTTCATGCCAAACTCAGGCCGCATGCAGGGCGATGCCCTGTTTCACGGTGGCAAGCAAGCGTTCGCCGGTGATCCAAAGTTCCTGCGCGACGGCGACGGAAACCTCGGAGAAGCCAACGGTGTCCCCCGGGCGCAGCTGGGCCAGAAGCGGCAGGTCGACGCTCGCGACCACCGCAATCTTGGAATAGCCTCCGACCGTCTGGCGTTCCGCGAGAAGAACGATCGGCTGCCCGTCAGGGGGAACCTGCACCGTGCCGACGGCTATCCCCTCGGAAAGGATTTCCGGGAGCGGCTCCCCGAGAAGACCCGCGCTGGCCGCCGTCAGCCTCAACCCCATGCGATCGGAACGCGCATCCACGGTGAATCGCTCGCCGAGGAACCGCGCCTGAGCCGCGGCGTTGAACGCGTCCCATTGCGGTCCCCTCATCACCCTGACCACCGGCCCGGCGGTGTACCGCGGCCTCACAGCCGCGCCGACCTCCCAGCGCGCGGCCACCATCGGATCAGCGCCCGCCAGCGTCGGGATCATACGTTTCGCCCACGCCGTCGCCGGTCCGATCTTCAGGACGTCGCCAGCCCGGAGCGCGCGTCCGTCGAATCCGCCAAAACCCGCGGCAAGATGCGTTCCCCGTCCTCCGAGGACGCGCGGCACCGCCAGGCCGCCGGCCACGGCCAGATAGCACCGCAGACCGTTTCGCGCCGCGCCAAACGTCAACTCCGCCCCCGCCGAAAGCCGGACGGGTCGCCACGTAGGCAGGCGCGCGCCACCGACCGACATGTCGAAATCCGCCCCGGCAACCGCAACCAGCGTCTCTTCGGCGAAGCGCAAGGTCGGACCGGTGCCGGTGATCTCCAGCGCCGCCGCGCCCTCCGAATTTCCCACAAGCAGATTGGCGAGGCGCAGCGCACAGGCGTCCGCCGCCCCGCCGGGAGTGACACCGAAACGCTGCCACCCCGGCCGGCCGAGATCCTGCACGGTCGTCATCATTCCGGGTCTGAGCACATTGATACGGCTCATGACGATCGCGAGGCTCCGTATTCCTCGGGGGTTATCGGCTTGAAATGCACCCGGTCGCCGACCTGCAGGAGCGACGGGGCCGATGAGTAGGCGTTGAACAGCCGCCACGGAGTGCACCCGATGAGGTTCCACCCGCCGGGCGTCTCGAACGGATAGATGCCGGTCTGCGAGTTCCCTATTGCAACCGACCCGGCCGGGACGCGCGTGCGCGGGGTCTTGCGACGTACGGTGTGAAGAGATTCCGGCAGGCCGCGGAGATAGGGGAAGCCGGGGATGAACCCGATCGCGCTGACGAAATACTCGGCACCGCTGTGAAGCGCGACGACCTCGTCAGCCGTCAGGCCGTGGGCGGCGCCCACCATCTCCAGATCCAGTCCGAATTCGCCGCCATAACAAACGGGCACAGTCACCTGGCGCCCGGCCTGCGGCGCCGCCTGCCCTGGCGCGGGCGCGCGATCCTCGATCCACCGGCAGACACGGTCAAACGGCGTATTCCCTCCCCGTTTCGAGACGCGTGCAGGGTCGTAGAACACGGTGACGCCGGCATTGGCCTGCGCACACTCGATCAGGCCCGGCATCGGCCTGGCCTCCAAAGCGGCGACAAGCGCACATCCCGCAGCCACCGTCGCGGCATCCGGAGCATCCCCGAGCGTCACCATGACCGCCGAATCCCCGAGCGCGGCAATCTTCATGATCCGGCAGGCGACGCTGGCGGGGCGGCGGTCGCAGCCAGCGGGACTTCTCTGCGCACGAGCAGCTGGGTGAGGTAGAACACGACGATGCAGTTCACGATGAGAATCGCCGCATGGAGCCAGGTGACGCCTTCCCACAATTTGTAGATCTCCAGCGGCAGATACACGGCGCCGGAAACCGCGCCGAACCATTCCGCCCAACGGCGGTCCCGCCACAGTCCATAGCCCTCCACAAGGCGCACGGCGGAGTAGAGCAAAGCCAGGCAGGCAAGCATGCGGAGATGGGAATCGTCGATTCTCGCCGCAGCCTCGATGAAGAAGCGCGGGTATTTCTTGTCCACATCCAGGTGCAAAAGCCTCACAAGATGTTCGGCGGCCTCTCCGACATCACGGTGGACAAGGTGGAAAAGACCCAGTCCGGCCGCGAACACGATGAGTCCCTTTGCCGCCTCAAAGACGGCCACAACCCGTAATCCAAATCGAAAGCCCATGGATAAGCGGGCGATAACCGCACATCTCCGGGCGTTTCGCAAGCAAGGAGCGGCGCCCGAAGCCGGCGCGCCGACACGGGCTGTCGCGGGTTCTTCACGCGGCTTTCGGATCTCCATGCGCCCGCTTCGTCTCCGCCAAAAAAATACGCTTGCGCCGCAAAGTCAGCTCCCGGATAGTCTGCCCTTGCGTTAGTGGCGGTCCGTCGGTTGCGGGCTGCCACCATGATTGGTCCCGCCGCTTCGGCGGGATTGGAACGGTGCCATCGGCCGGCGGCATTTCGCCAAAGACGGGTGGCGCGGGGTTCTCAAGACCCCCTCCAGTCGTGCAACCCACACAAGACCATGTCGATCGTTAAAGCTGAAATCATCACCCAGTACAAAGTTCACGAGAAGGACACCGGCTCCTGCGACGTCCAGATCGCCCTGCTGACCGCACGGATCAATCACCTGACCGAGCATTTGCGCGCGCATCGCAAGGACTTCCACAGCCGCCGCGGCCTTCTTCAGATGGCCAGCCGTCGTCGCAAGCTTCTGGATTATTTGAAGCGGCACGACCTCACGAAATACAACGACTTGTTGCAGCGTCTCAACCTGCGCAAGTAACCAGTTTCCTCGCCGGGCGGCCCGATCCGCGGACCGCCCGGCGTCGTTTTTGACCCGCTCCTTTTGACCCGGGACATTTCCGTTTGCCGCTGTCAAACAGGCGGACCGCACTTCCAGGACGCCCCCCATGCGCGCCCAGGGACGGCCGGTCCGGCCGGAGATGGAAGCAAACAGAAATCTCTCGTGTCTGGGATGTCGGGAGCGAAATCCGGTTAAAAACCGTTGAGATCCCCGGCGTTGGGTGCGGCTGAGCCGCGCGACGCCAACATACGCCCCTTCACCGCACCCGCCGCGCACGACGCGGGGCCGGCCGCGGCCAGGGCAATCCACCAGACCCATGAATCAGAAACATATCGTCACCGTCCCCGGCCTCGACATCAAGTTCGCCACCGGAACGCTCGCAAAATTCGCCAACGGCGCCGTCACCGTCACCGTCGGCGAGACCACCGTCTTCGTCTCCGCCACGGTCGCCTCGACCATGAGGCCCGGGCAGGACTTCTTCCCCCTCACGGTCGATTATCGCGAAAAATACGCGGCGGCCGGCCGTTTTCCCGGCGGCTTCTTCAAGCGCGAAGGCCGCCCGTCCGAGAAGGAAATTCTCACGTCGCGCCTCTGCGACCGTCCGTGTCGTCCGCTGTTCCCCACCGGCTTCCTGAATGAGGTCCAGATCATCGGCGTCCTGTTGTCGGCGGACCAGGTGCACGACTCCGACATCTCGATGGTCAACGGCGCCTCAGCCGCGCTCGCGCTGTCGGACATTCCCTGGGACGGCCCGATCGGCGCCCTGCGCATCGGCCAGATCGACGGCCAGTTTGTCGCCAATCCGACGATCGACCAGATGTTCCAGTCCAACCTGGACCTGATCTACGTCGGCAACGAAAAGGATATGTTGATGATCGAAGGCTCGGCCGACCAGCTGCCCGAGGCGCGTTTCATCGAGGCGCTCGAATTCGCCCATCAGGCGATCCAGCCGGTCATCAAGGCCATCAAGGATCTCGTCGCCCTCGCCGGCAAACCCAAGGCGGTCTTCCCGCTTGTCACCGCCAGCCCGGAGGCCCGCGCCATCATTGAGCGCGTGGCCGGTCCGAAGATGAGCGACGCCATTTTTGGCAAGGAAAAGCAGGTCCGCCAGGCCAACGTCGACGCACTCAAGGTCGAGGCGAAGGCCGCCCTCCTCGCCGAGCTTGGAGAGGGCAAGTTCGCCGACCACGACATCGGCATCGTTTTCGAGGATCTCCAGTACAAGGCCTACCGCCATTCCGTCCTCGAAAAAGGCCTGCGCGCCGACCAGCGCGACGCCACCACCATCCGTCCGATCTCCTGCGAGGTCGGCGTGCTGCCCCGCGTGCATGGTTCCGCCCTCTTCCAACGCGGCGACACCCAGGGCCTCGTC
>PMKA01000180.1 GCA_003157575.1 Opitutia bacterium | reverse complement strand
CTCGGCCCGGCCGCCGACCTTTTCAAGCGCCTGGTAGATCGGGACGGTGCCGATGGGGACGGGCGAGTTCCGGAGGATCCATTCGCGTGTCTCGTGGATGTTCCGGCCGGTGGACAGGTCCATGACCGTGTCGGCGCCCCAGCGGATGGACCAGCGCATCTTCTCGACCTCCTCGTCGATGGACGACGCGACGGCGCTGTTGCCGAGGTTGNNTCCGGGTGATTGATGTTGGCGGGGATGATCGCGCGGCCCCGGGCGACCTCGCTGCGCACGAACTCGGGTGTGATCTCCGGTGGAATCGCGGCGCCGAATGACTGTCCGGGATGCTGGTGGAGGAGGGAATCGCGCGGAGCGTCCGGGGAGGTCGCGAGCGCCTGGCCGGCGGCCTGCAGCCTCATGTTCTCGCGGATCGCGGCGAATTCCATCTCCGGCGTGATCACGCCCCGGCGGGCATAGGCCAGCTGTGTGACGGCGCCGCCGCGGGCGCGCAGCGGTTTGCGGGACGCGAACTGGCAATTTGCGGTTTGCGATTTCGGATTTCCGCCCTGTTGCGCGGCGAGCTGGGCATGGGTCTCGGACAGGTAGCCGTCGTCGATAGGCAGGGTAGGGCGGCCGGAGTACTCCTCAACGTCGTTTCGTTCGCGAATCCAGGCCAGGCGGACGGGCGGCAGGCCGAGGGTCGGGTCCTGGTGAAATGCAGGGTCGCCCCACGGTCCGGAGGTGTCGTAGACGCGCACGGTCCCGTTGTCCGTGAGGCGGCCGTCGAAGCCGCGGGTCGGCTGGAGCACGATCTCGCGCATGGGCACGCGCACGTCCGGGCGCGAGCCGGCGACGTAGATGCGGCGGGTGGCGGCCGGAGTCGTTGCGGCGGCGCTGTTCTGAGCGGCCGAGCCTGCTGAAGAAGAAGGAGGAGTGGGCATGGGCGGAGAAAGGAAAGTCGGACCGTCCCGCCAGGGTGCTTGCGCCGCGCCGCCGCTGCTGCGGGGCAGGCGATCCCTACGGCGGCATGACCCGCATCAGGTTCGGAGGGTAGAGGGGGCGGACGTCCCCCAATCTCAGCCCGCCGCGGCGGACTCCCCATTTTTGTTGATGGCGTTACCATGCCCACGTCGCGCGATGTTGCAAAGCGATTCTGCCGAGGAATCGGGTGGACGCGGCTTCCACCGGATTCCTCAAGAAAAATGGCCGCGGCCATCTTTCGGCCGGGAGATCAGACCGAAGGTTCCAGCGGCGGCCCTACGGTCAACGGCATGACCCCGGCCGGGACCGGCGCAGGCGCCCCGCCGACCTGTCCAAAATGCGTGGCTGCACAAATCCTGTTGTTCTCGCATCCTGTCAAATATTTGTCAGAAATTTCTTCACCATCCATGAAGATCGTCCTTATCGAGGACCAGACGATGTTTCGGGACTTGCTCAAGAAGATCTGCCGGGAACATTTCCATCTGGCGGTCGTGGGAGAGGCGGGGGACGCCGCGACGGGCCTCGCGCTATGCCGCTCCCGACGGCCCGACATGGTGCTCCTCGACCTCAACCTGCCCGATCGCGACGGGGTTTCGATCGCGGAGGAGTTGCGGGCGGAAGATCCGGAGATCCGGATTCTGGCGCTTTCGTCCGAGTGCGACGACTACACGCTCCATCGCATGTTCAAATCGGGGGTGCACGGCTACGTGGACAAGAACCGGCAGTCCGTCGACATGCTCAAGCAGGCCATCGATGAAGTGATGCATGGCCGGGTGTTTTTCGCGGAGGTTGCGCAGCAGGCCCGGTGGCGGTTGCGCGAGGAGCCGATGGCATTTCCAAAGGTGTTGAGCGACCGGGAGCAGCAGCTTCTTTCCATGCTGGGCGGCGGTTTGAGCGACGAGGAAGTGGCGCGCGACCTGCAGCTCAGCCGGCACACGGTCCAGCTCCACAGGCGTCACATCATGGGCAAGCTCGATCTGCACCGCACTCCAGACCTCATCCGGTACGCGGTGAGCAAGGGCTTTTCGAAGCTCAATTCGTTCCGGACGCGAAACGAAGGCTATCCTTGAGGCGCGAAACCTCCGTCTCCAGCAGGCCCAGGACTGAACGCGGTGTGTTGATGTCGCCGTTGCGCGCGGCCTCCTGGATTGTGCCGAGCACGGCGGCAACCCGTGTTGCGGGGACGAGAGCAGTCTGCGAAAGAAGCCGGTGCGCCTGACGGCGCATGATTTCGACGTCGCCGGCGTTTATCGCCCCGACGAGCAGGCTTACGTCATTTTCGAGCGTGCCGATGAACTGCTCCACAAGCTGGCGCATCTTCCCGGGCTCCTGGTCGGACATATACGCGAAGATGGATAGATCGGGGCTTGTGCGTGCCGATTCCCGGGGCGGGTGGGCCGGGATGGACCTGAATTCTGCAGTTGAGGTTTCCGCTTTTCGTGGCTGCGAGCACGAGCGAGTGGATTCCGCCGCAACCTCGGAATCCAGGATGAACGTGCCGTCGCCGCCCGTGCCGCCCAGGGCGTCGATCGTGGCCTTGAGCTTCCCGGGGCTGAGCGGTTTTGCCGCGAAACCGTCCATTCCAGCTGCCAGGCATTCGCGCCGTTTCTCGGGGGTGGAATAGGCGGTTGTGGCGATGACGAGCGTGTGTTGTCCGGGGGGTTCCGACTGGCGGAAAAGGCGGGTGACATCGACTCCATTGAGGCCCGGGAGGTCCCAGTCCATGAACACGACGTCATATCGGCCTGCCTGCAATCTCCTGAGAGCGTCATTGCCGTCGGTCGCGAGGTCGGTCTGGTAGCCGAGGCGGGTGAGGATGTGCTCGATGACGAGGAGATTGTATTCCTGATCCTCGACGATGAGGGCGCGTGCGGCCGGAAGCCGGCGGAGGCGCTGCGGCGCCGGCATCCTGGCGGGCTGGATCGCGGGGAGGCCCAGTGCGACTTTGAACCAGAACGTCGATCCCCGGCCGGGTGTGCTGGTGAGGCCGACGGAGCCGCCCATTCTTTCGCCGAAGGCGCGGCAGACGGCGAGGCCCAGGCCGGTACCGCCGATCTTCTCCAGCTGGGCGCGCCGGCCGCGGCTGAACTTCTCGAAGAGTCGCGGCTGTTCCTCGGGCGGGATGCCGTGGCCATGGTCACGGACTTCGATGAAGATCTCCACGATGCCGCCCGGCATCGGACGGCCTGCGGCTGCAATCTCGATCGATCCGCGACCGGCGTATTTGAGGGCGTTGGATACATAGTTGATCACGATCTGTTTGATCTTCGC
>PMKA01000528.1 GCA_003157575.1 Opitutia bacterium | reverse complement strand
CTTCAGAGTGAAGTTTCTTGAGAGAGAGGCTGTCGGAACGCAAGTCCGACAGCCTCCTAGGTCCGGCCCTACGCCCCGGGAAACCCCGCGCTTGCACTGACACTGCGGCTCGCTACTCAATTATGCGCACCTCGCGTCCATTTTCTGCCTTTCCGCCTTCAGCCTCTCCGCTTTCAGCTTTTCAGCCTTTCAGCTTTTTACTCGCATGCCCTCCGACCGCCAGACCCCGATGATGCAGCAGTATTTCGAGGTCAAGAAGGGGCTGCCCACCGGCACGTTGCTTCTCTTCCGGCTCGGCGATTTCTTCGAGATGTTTCATGAGGATGCGGCTGAAGGTTCGCGAATCCTCGGCCTTACGCTGACAAAGCGGCAGGATGCGCCGATGGCGGGCATCCCCTTCCACGCGCTGGACACCTACGTGTCGAAGCTGCTCGCCGCGGGCCGGAAAGTCGCCATCTGCGACCAACAGGAGCCTCCCCAGCCCGGGAAACTCGTCCGGCGCTCGCTGGTGCGGATTCTCAGTCCCGGAACAACGCTCGATGCCGGCCAGATGGACGCCTCCCGGAACCACTTCCTGTGCGCGCTCGCGTTGCAGGCAGGCGTCCTTCGCGCGGCATGGCTCGATCTTTCGACCGGCGAGTTCCGGCTCGCCGCCGATGCGCACCCAGAGAATCTCCTGCCCGCGCTCGCCGCGATCAACCCGTGCGAACTCCTGCTCCCGGAAGGAGCGCTCGACTTATGGCGGAACGCGCCGCGCGAACAGGTCGCCGTCCACGCGCTCCATTTGTTCGCGAAAGGGCGCGCCTGCACGGAGCTCCCCGGCTACGCTTTCGACCCGGCAGCCGGCGCAAAGGCGGTGATGGATGCGCTGGGGGTGTTGAACTTTGAGGGTTTCGGCATCCGCCACAACCATCCCGGCCTCGGCCCCGCCGGCGCCCTCGTCGGCTATGCGACGGAGAACCTTTGTGCGAAGCCGGAGAACCTCCGCACGCTCCAGGAATACCGCAGCGCGAAGACGCTGCTCGTCGATCCCGCCACGCTGCGCAATCTGGAGATCTTCCAGTCGGCCCAGGGCCTTCGCGAGGGCTCGTTGTTACACGCGATCGACCGGACGTCCACGGCTGCGGGCGCCCGCCTGCTCGAACGATGGCTCGCCGCGCCCCAGCTCGATCTCCAGACGATCCGGACGCGACAGGCCGTCGTGGGCGAGTTCCTAGTGCAGCCATCGCTCCTTGCCGAACTCCAGGGCCTTCTCCGGGCGATCCGCGACATTCCCAGGATTCTCGGACGCCTTCAGAACCGCCTTCGGACTCCCCGCGAGCTGGGCGGAATCCGGGAGACCCTTGCCCAGCTGCCCGCCCTCATCGACTGTCTCCAGCGCATTGAATCCGCCCCCGCGCTCACAGACGAACTGACCGGCGCACCGATTCCCACGATCCACGAACTGCGGATGCGGGTGACCGATCAACCGGCGCTGCGCGACCTTCTCAACCGCGGCCTGTCAGAGGAGCTCTCCGGCGATCTCCAGGAGGGCGGCTACATACGCGCCGGCTACGATGCGGAGGTCGACCGGCTGCGCGGCCTGACGCGCGAGAGCAAGACGTGGCTCTCGGACCTCGAGCACCAGGAACAGGAGCGCACCGGGATCAAGAGCCTCAAGGTCCGTTTCAACTCGGTCTTCGGCTATTACATCGAGATCACGAAGGCCAACCTCCACCTCGTGCCGGCCGATTACATCCGCCGCCAGACCACGGTTGGCGGCGAGCGCTATGTCACCGAGGCGCTGAAGAAAAAGGAAAAGGAGATCCTTCACGCGGAGGAGAAGGTCGTGGCCCGGGAACTGGAGCTTTTCGCCGCGCTGGTGGCCGCGGTGATCGCCGAGGCCGCGAAGCTCCGGGAGACTGCGGATGCGCTCGCGGAGCTCGACGTTCTCGCCGGCTGGGCGGCTCTCGCCCGCGAGTGGGATTATTGCCGCCCGGAGATGGACGACAGTGAGGCGCTCGAAATCGTCGAGGGGCGCCATCCCGTGGTCGAGCAGATGTTCAAGGCGCCGGACGCCTCGCCCGCGATCGGCGGCCAGGCGTTTGTGCCGAACGACACGACCCTCGCCTGCGACGACGCGCAAATCCTTTTGGTGACCGGACCGAACATGGCGGGCAAGTCGACGTACATCCGCCAGGTGGCGCTGATCACGCTGCTGGCGCAGATCGGGTGCTGGGTGCCCGCAAAAAGCTGCCACGTCGGCCTCGTCGACCGGATCTTCTCCCGCGTGGGCGCGAGCGACGACCTGGCGCGCNNAACGAGACCGCCAACATCCTCAACCACCACACCGACCGGAGCCTGATCATCCTGGACGAGATCGGGAGGGGCACCTCGACCTACGACGGGCTCAGCATCGCGTGGGCGGTGGTCGAGCATCTGCACCGCGATCCGCTCCGCGGGCCGCGCACGTTGTTCGCCACCCATTACCAGGAGCTCACGCAGCTGGAGAAGCATCTGGCCCGACTTCGAAACTATTCCGTCGCGGTCAAGGAATGGAACGACGAGATCGTGTTCATGCGCAGGGTCGTCCCGGGTGCGGCGGATCGCAGCTACGGCATCCAGGTGGC
>PMKA01000477.1:10866-16197 GCA_003157575.1 Opitutia bacterium | reverse complement strand
CGACCTCAGGAGGTGATCAAGGCGTTCGAGAGCCTCGGCTGGACAATAGTCAGGCAGCGACAGGAGCTGACGGGCAATGTGACCCTCGGCAGGGATATCGAGCATTTCACCGAAGGAATGTCGGCCGTCTTTGGGCGCATGGCAGAGGCGCTCAAGCCGGGCGCTCCGCTCGCGTTTACGTTTCATCACAACGATTTGGACGCCTATGTTCCGATCGCGGTGGCGATTCTCGATTCCGGTCTCGCGTGTTCGGCGACGCTGCCGTGTCCCGCGGAGATGGGGGGATCGATCCACATTCATGGCACCCTGTCGTCGATCATCGACACTGTTTTTGTCTGCCGCTCCACCGGCATTACGTCGCGGCAGTGGCTCACCAGTGACGCGGAGGGATTGGCGGCGGTGGTTCAGGAGCAATTGGACCAACTCCAGCTCGCCGGAGTGAAGCCGACGCGTGGCGATGCCCGCTGCCTCATCGCCGGGCATTTGTCACGGCTTGCGATTTGGCACAACCGGGGAGGATGGCGGCGAAGCCTTCCCACCATTGAGCGCATCGGGACGATTCGGAAGTGGTTTGAGCGGCAGGGCGGAATCGATGCGGTCTTGCCGCATCTTGAAAAAGCGGCATTGCTCGCTGTCCGCGTGGCCGAGCCACCCCAAGGCAACATCTCACCCCATGACGAAGTATCCTTTTGAAGTCAGTATTAGTGAGGTCGAAGCCGACATCGACCCGTTTATAGATGCGGTGTTCGCCAGCCTCCAATCGGCCTTCATGGTGATGCCACAGGGAGAAGGGTTTGTTGCGTACCCAGTGTACGAACAAGGTTACGAGGCGCTGAAGCGGGCGACAGGAGGCTTCAAGCGTCTGAACTCGGAGGAAGTACTCAAGGTCGTTGTGGACTGCCCCATGTCGTTTGTGGTTCTGAGGGCAATAATTGGGTTCTCGCCGCCTGAGTGGGCTTATGTCGCCTCACAGGATTCCGGGAGAAAGATTGAGCAGGGGCAGGTGCGGGCGCTTGATCGTCAGATTCGAACAGACCCGTTCAAACCGTTGAACCTAACGGCCTCTAAACTGGAAGGGGTGACAGTTTTGGTGGAAAGCGCATGCCGGATGATTGTCGAAGGAGCGCCTGAGGTGGGCATCGGAAGCATTCACCGGCTCGACAAAGCAGACACGCGAGACGGTCTCGGCGGTGTTCAGTCAATGGCGGATTTGGGCGCGCCTTACGCGATGCTGCTCTACGAGCGCTTTCTCGGACGTCCCTTTGCGGGCCACCGCGACTCGGTGAGTCAACACGTGGGCGACGTTATTGAAACCGCCATCGAAGGGATGTTGGTTTCTGCGGGAATCCAGTTCAGGAAAACCAAGCGGGCTGAGAAAGTGCGGGGATTCGATCAGGCGCCGGATTTTATCATCCCAGACGAATTCTCTCCGCAAGTGGTCATCGAAGCAAAGCTCACGGAGGACGACGGAACGGCACGCGATAAAGTCACCCGTGTGCAACACCTGCGGGAATTAAGCAACCGGAAGGCGAAGGCATCGCGCTTCGAGGTCATCGCGTGCATCGACGGCCGCGGGTTTGGCGTTCGGCGGGAGGACATGAAGAAGCTTCTTCGCAGCACCCAGGGAAAGGTCTTCACGTTGAGAACCATCGACAGTCTGCTGACCCACTCCCGCCTCGCCGGCTTCCGGACGAAGTGAGATGGCGCGACGATCAGGTCGAACGGCCAGGCACGCCTGCGCTCTACCAGCTTCTGCGAGGCCTATCATCCTAAATTCCGCAGTTGAGGCGGAGTCCACTCGCTCACGCTCGCAGCTACTTTCGCGTTCCGGGTCGCGGCGCTTACCCCACCCAGGCACGGGCGTTGGTGAAGAGCTTCATCCAGGGCGAGTCTTCGCCCCAGTCTGCGGGATGGTAGCTCATCGCGACCGTTCGGAAGACGCGCTCGGGGTGGGGCATCAGGATCGTCGCGCGGCCGTCGGTCGTCGTGAAGGCCGTCATGCCGAGCGGCGAGCCGTTTGCGTTGAGGGGATATTGCTCGGTGTAAACTGGGCCATCATGCGCTTGTCCGCCTTCGCCCGATGGGCTTCGGCGAGACTGCGCAAGCGCGAGCGATTGCTTGTTGTCGACGAACCGGGCGCAGACGAGTCCGGACTCGCTGCAGGCCTGCGCGGATTCGGCATCCCTGAATTCGGCGTAGCCCTCGCCGTGCGCCGTCGGAACGGGGATGACCGAGCCCTCCATTCCGGCAAAAAGCACGCTCGGGCTGTTTTCGATCTTCACCGACACCAGCCGGGCCTCGAACCGCTCGCTGCGGTTCTGGACGAAGCGAGGCCAGAGTCCGGCTCCGGGGATGATCGAGCGCAGATTGCCCATCATCTGGCAGCCGTTGCACANNGTCGCCGTAGCTGAATCCGCCGCACGCGACGAGGCCGCGGAAATCCTTCAGCGAAACACGGCCGCTCAGGATGTCGGTCATGTGCACGTCCACGGCCTTGAATCCCGCGCGCGTGAATGCGGCGGCCATCTCGACCTCGCCGTTGACTCCCTGTTCGCGCAAAATCGCCATCGGAGGGCGGCTGCGGGAAGTGGCGAGTGACGAGTGATCGGCGACGAGCGATGAGTGATGAGTGACCAGTGAAGAGTGATGCGTGACGAGCGTGGAGGTTGCTTCCTGAGACTCGTCACTTGATCCCTGGCCATTGAACTCGAAGGTGATCACCGGCGTGATGCCAGGGTCGGCGGGATCGAGCTTCCACTGGTATTCCTGCTCGGCGCACTCGGGGTTGTCGCGCAGCAGGGAGATGCGCCGGGTGACGTCGGACCAGATGGCGCGCAGCGCAAACAGGTTCTCGTCGAAGAGGACCGTGCCGCCCTGGCGGACGCGGACGGCGTGATCGCCGTTGAGCGTTCCGATGCGCGTGGTGCAGGTGTCGAGATTGTGGGCGCGAAGCACGGTGAGAACGGCGTCCAGGTCGGCGGTCCGCACCTGGATCACCGCGCCGAGTTCCTCGGAGAACAGCGCGGCGAAGACGGTGTCATTCTTGCAGGAGGAAGCAGAGGGAACGGAGGCGGAAGCTCCGGAAGCGGCGACCGCGGATTTCGCGGATGACACGGATTCGGGACCCGGAACCTGCAGCTTGAGATCCGGATTCTGTCCTTCGGTTTTTGGAACTTGTGACTTGGAACCTGGAACTTCGGATCGGGGCAGTTCCAAATCCACCCCCAGATGTCCGGCGAAGGCCATCTCAACGATGGTGGCGAGCAGTCCGCCATCGGAGCGGTCGTGGTAAGCGAGGAGTTTCTTGTCGCGGCCAAGCTGCTGGATGGCGTCCCAGAAGTTCTTGAGGTCGGCGGCATCGTCCACATCGGGCGCGGCCCCGCCCGTTTGCGAAACCACCTGGGCGAGGATGGAGCCGCCGAGGCGGTTCTTCCCGCGGCCGAGGTCGATGAGCAATAGGACGGATTGGGCGGATGGGACGGATGGGATTGATCCGGCCAATTGAGGCGTGAGCGTCAGCCGCACGTCGGCGCAGGAGGCGAACGCGGAGACGATGAGCGAGATCGGAGCGGTGATGCGCTTTTGCTGTCCGCCGTCGTTCCAGACGGTGCTCATGCTCATCGAGTCCTTGCCGACCGGGATTGTGATGCCGAGGGCGGGGCACAAATCCATTCCCACTGCCTGAACGGCGGCGTAGAGGTCGGCCGCGTCGCCGGGGACGGCCGGCGCCGCCATCCAGTTGGCGGAGAGGTTGACCTTGCCGAGAGCGCCGATCTGGGCGGCCGCGAGGTTGGTGAGNNCGGCCAGGCGGGCGGAGGCGGCGGCGTTGTTGACGGCGACGGGCGTGCGTTCGCCCATTGCCATCGCCTCGCCCGTGTAGACGTCGAAGGCTGCGGCAGTGACGGCGCAGTCCGCCACGGGCACCTGCCACGGTCCGACCATCTGATCGCGGCAGATCATGCCGCCGAGAGTGCGGTCGCCGATTGAGATCAGGAAGGTCTTATCCGCGACGGCCGGGTGCGCGAGCACGCGGTGAACGGCCTCGGAGAGCGAAAACGAGGGTGAAAGTGAAAGGGGAAGGAGCGGACGCAGCAGCGACGTCTCCTGGCGGTGCATGCGGGGCGGTTTGCCGAGCAGGACTTCGAGAGGCAGGTCGATCGGTGTGTTCCCGAAATGCGGGTCCTCAAGCACGAGCTGCTTCTCCGCGGTGGCTTCGCCGACGATTGCGAACGGACAGCGCTCGCGTTCGCAGAGCTGCTGGAAGGCGCCGATGCGGGCGGCGGGGACGGCGAGGACGTAGCGCTCCTGAGACTCGTTGCACCAGATTTCGAGCGGGCTCATTCCGGGCTCGTCGTTCGGCACCTTGCGGAGGTTGAAGCGCCCTCCGCGTCCACCGTCGTTGACGAGTTCAGGCAGGGCGTTGGAGATACCGCCGGCACCGACATCATGGATGAAGGCGATGGGATTCTCGGCTCCGAGCGCCCAGCAACGATCGATGACCTCCTGGCAGCGGCGCTGCATCTCGGCGTTGTCGCGCTGGACGCTTGCGAAATCGAGATCCTCGTTGCCGTGGCCGCTCGCCATGGAACTCGCGGCGCCGCCGCCGAGCCCGATGAGCATTGCGGGTCCGCCGAGGACGATGAGCTTGTCGCCCGGCTGGATCGCGCCTTTCTGGATGTGTCCGGCCCGGATGTTTCCGACGCCGCCGGCGAGCATGATGGGCTTATGGTAGCCGCGCAATTCGGTGGGGAGCGGCTTTAGGCTTAAAGCCTTAAGCTCTAAGCTGTCTGCGGCGGCGTCTGCAGGCGATCCGGCTGCCGCCGCGGGGACTTCCGCCTCGAAGGTTCGGAAATAGCCGTTGATGGCGGGGCGGCCAAACTCGTTGTTGAAGGCTGCGCCGCCAAGCGGGCCTTCGATCATGATGTCGAGGGCGGAGACAATGCGACCCGGTTTGCCGTTGTCCTTCTCCCATGGCTGGATGGCGCCGGGGAGCCGGAGGTTGGAAACGGTGAATCCGGTGAGTCCGGCCTTGGGTTTGGAACCGCGGCCGGTGGCGCCCTCGTCGCGGATTTCGCCGCCGGAGCCGGTTGCGGCGCCTGGGAACGGAGAGATGGCTGTGGGGTGGTTGTGAGTCTCGACCTTGCAGAGAAGGTGGACGTCCTCCTCCTGCGTAACGTACTCGTTTGTCCTCGGGTCGACGAAGAAGCGCCCGCCGCGCGTCCCGGTGAGGACAGCGGCGTTGTCCTTATAGGCGGAGAGGATGCCGTCGTGATGCAGTTGGAAGGTGTTTTTGATCATCTGGAACAACGAGCGGTCGCGCGGGGCGCCGTC
>PMKA01000477.1:0-10831 GCA_003157575.1 Opitutia bacterium | reverse complement strand
ACGACCTGGGTCATGCGGTCGTGGAGCTTCTTCCGAAGGATCGAGGCGTTAGAATCCAGGAGCGAGAAGTCAGAACCGAAGTCCACGGTGTAGGCGATGACGCGCTCGATACGTTTCACGACCGCCAGACCGCAGATGTGGGCGATGTCGGTCGCCTTTGACGACCAGGGAGAGATGGTTCCGGGACGCGGGGCGACGACCAGGACAAGGCCGTCCACCTTCGCGACGGTCCGGTTGGGGCCGTAGGTGAGCAGTTTGCGGAGGACGTCGCTCTCGGCTGCCGTCAAGACGGCCGCCCCGCCGCCGGCGGGCGAGGCGGACCCCGGGCTGAGCAGATCCACAAGGTGGACAAATTCGGCGCTGATGGCGCGGACGGGCAGGCCGGCGTTCGTGAGGTCCTGGAGGAGCTTTTGGAGACGGGATTGGGAGAAGGCAGGTGAGCCGCGGAGGATCAGCATGGTCGGAGGGCCGCACCCTCGCAAACATCGCCGGTGCGGTCAAGGGGACAGGAGCCGGCAGGACGAAAACGGGGCGGGGGCGCCGCGGCCCCAAGGGGACACGGTGGCTTGCAGGCTTGTCTCGCGGCGGGCGACGCGCCCTTGTTGGAGCGATGGCTCCGACTTCCGCACAACCCGCTCCGCTTGCTCCGCTCGCCGGATCGCCGCATCCGGACACGGTGCTCGACCGGTTTCTGGCCGTGGTTGCGGAACGCGGCCTGCGGCCTTATCCCGAGCAGGAGGAGGCGATGCTCGAACTGTTCGCGGGGAACAACGTCATCCTCGGAACGCCGACGGGTTCGGGGAAATCGCTCGTTGCGGCGGCGTTTCACTTCAAGGCGCTGTGTGCGGGCGAGCGATCGGTCTACACCTGCCCGATCAAGNNCGGCGACGCGAGCGTGAACCCGCATGCGCCGGTCCTGTGCTGTACGGCGGAGATCCTCGCAAACATGGCGCTGGCGCACGGCGAAAAGGCGGATTTGCGCGCGGTGGTCATGGACGAGTTTCACTATTACTCGGATCCGGACCGGGGATACGCCTGGCAGGTGCCGCTGCTGACGATGCCGCAGGCGCGGTTCCTGCTGATGTCGGCGACGCTCGGCCCCACCGAGTTTTTTGAGCGGGAGCTGACGCGGCTGACGGGCGCGCCCGCGGTCACGGTGCGCAGCGACGTGCGGCCGGTGCCGCTTGAGTTCGAGTATTCCGAGGCGCCGCTGACCGAACGGGTGGAGGCCCTGCTGGCCGGCGACCGGGCGCCTGTGTATCTCGTTCATTTCACCCAGCGCGACGCGGCGGAGGCGGCGCAGAACCTGATGAGCCTCGACGTGTGCTCGAAGGAGGAGAAGGCGGCGCTGTCCGTGGCGCTTCAAAAGGTGCGGTTCAACAGCCCTTACGGCAAGGAGGTGAAGCGCTGGCTGCGAGCGGGCATCGGCGTGCACCATGCCGGGCTCCTTCCGAAATACCGCGTGCTTGTCGAAACGCTCGCGCAGAAGGGGCTGCTCAAGCTCATCTGCGGCACCGACACGCTCGGCCTCGGCATCAACGTGCCGATCCGCACCGTCGTCTTCACGCAGCTTTCAAAATACGACGGGCACAAGGCGGCGATCCTCAGCGTGCGCGATTTCAGGCAGATTGCGGGCCGGGCCGGCCGGAAGGGCTTCGACGACCGCGGGTACGTGATCGTGCAGGCGCCCGAGCACGTGGTGGAAAACAAGCGCGCAGAGGAAAAGGCCGCGGGCGATGCGAAGAAGCAGCGCAAGCTCGTGAAGCGCCGGCCGCCGGACGGTTTTGTGGGCTGGGACGCGAACACGTTCGAACGCCTCCGCACCGCGCCGATGGAGGGGATGATCTCACGTTTCGAGGTGACGCACGGCATGCTGCTGCTTGTGCTAAGCCGCGACGAGGACGGCTGCCGCGTCATGCGCCGGTTGATCGAGGACTGCCACGAGACGCCGAATCGGAAACGCAAGCTGCGGCACCGCGCGTGGCAGCTGTTCCGCTCGCTGCTCGAACGGGAAATTGTTGCGTGGATTCCACCCGAACCGTCGGGACGCAAGCTGCGGGTGAACGTCGAGCTCCAGGAGGATTTTTCGCTGCACCAGGCGCTTTCGCTCTACCTGATCGACACGCTGCCGCTCCTCGACCGGGAGTCTCCCGATTATCCGTTCGACGTGCTCACGCTGTGCGAGTCCATCGTCGAAGACCCGGACCAGATCCTGCGCAAACAGGTCGACCGGCTGAAGACCGAAAAGATGGCGGAGATGAAGGCCGCCGGCGTGCCCTACGAGGAACGGATCGCAAAGCTGGACGAGATCGAGCATCCGAAGCCGTTGCGCGAATTCCTGTACGAGACGTTCAACACGTTTGCGGCGGCGCATCCGTGGGTGGAGGAGGAGAACGTCCGGCCGAAGTCGATCGCGCGGGAGATGTTCGAACAGTACCTGTCGTTCGCCGACTACATCCGAAACTACGGACTGGAGCGCTCGGAGGGTCTGCTGCTCCGGCACCTGTCGCAGGTCTGGAAGGTGCTGGCGCAGACGGTGCCCGACGGTGCGAAGACGGATGAGGTTGTGGAGATGGAGATCTACTTCCGCGAGCTGATCCGCGGGATCGATTCGAGTCTGCTCGAGGAATGGGAACGTCTGCGCGATCCGGGCTTTGTGGCGGCGGAGGGGGAGGACAAACCCACACGTCCGGCGGCGGTCGATGTGACGCGCGACGTCGCAGGATTCCGGCGGCTCGTGCGGACCGCGATTCTCGGCTTCCTGCAGGATGTGGCGGGGCGAAATTGGGAGGGCGCGGTGTCGCGTCTCCAGACGGGGGAGGCGGCGGCGCCGGCGGAAGGCGAGCCGGCCTCGGACGAGGCCCGCTGTGTCGAGGCGGCCTTCAGCGGATATTTCGAGGCGCGCGGCCGGTTCCGGCTGGATCCGGAAGGGCGCTCGACGAAACACACGCATTGGGCGGAGGACCGCGATGCCGGGGAGTGGGCTGTGTCACAAGTGTTGGTCGACGGCGAGGATCGGAACGATTGGGAAGCAAGATTGACCGTCCTTTTGGCGCCGTCCCGGGCCGAAAACCGGGCGGTTGTGCGGTTTGTCGAGGTGCGTCCGGTGGGGGAATACTAGCAAGAGCCCGTCGGACTTCGTCCTCCGTCCTCCAAAAAATTCGTCGCAAACATGAACGATCCAAACCGACTTTGGCACCGATCTGTTCCCGGTGCGAAATAATCCTCTATCGGCCGACGACCTCCTGCCAGGGGTTTGAAAAACGGTCGGCGCTTTGCTGGTCGATTGCCTTAAGGTCGGCGCGCGCAAGCTGCATGTCCGCGAGAATCCGGGAGGCATATTCCAACAGGTGCTGGCCGGACGGCGTCAGTCTCGCCTTTCGGCCGAGGCGGTCGAAGAGACGGCACCCAAGTTCGTCTTCCAACGATTTGATTGCGTGGCTTACAGCGGATTGAGTGAGGAAGAGCTCCCGGGCGGTCAGGGTAAAGCTGCCGCAATGCGCCAAAGTCACAAAGGCTAGCAGTTTGCGACTGTCGAGAATTGGCTTCATGTGGTCTATTGCAGCTATGTACGTAAGTGTTCATAGCATGTCCCGAGCCAGCCAGCAGGACTGGTTAAATTTATGCAGCAGAAGTTCGTCGGGCCCAGGTCAGATCGCGTAGTCGCCCGGGGGACGCCCGGGTGGCGGAGGCAAAGGGGGCGGGGCGGCGACGACGGGTGGGGGCGCAAGCGCGTCTTCCACGGCGGCCGTGCGCCAGCGGTAATAGAGGTAGAGACCGCCCTGGTAGAGCAACGTGGCAAGCAGCACCGAAGCGTAAAGGACCACGAAGAACAGACGCACGAGCGGGATGATGTTTGCGGAATCCAGCCCGGCTTGATCGAGCATCGCGTTGAGATCGAAGCCCATGGAGGCAAGCGAGGCGCGCGCATCCGGGATGACCTGGTCCTGGACGTAACCGGCGTCGAAACTCAGCAGACGCGACAGGCCGTAGGCCCAGATTGTCCCCAGCACCACCAGCTGGCTGCGCGCAAGCCAGCGCATTCCGTCCGCATCGCGCCGCCGCAGCATCCGGTAGCCATGCACTTCGAGTGCGCCCCCAAGCGTCACAAAAAGTCCGACCGAAACGCCGATGGGATCGCCGAGCGCAAGCGCCACGAGCGTGCACAGTCCGGCGAAGAGGGCCACGCTCCAGCCGTCGAGGCGCGCGAGTCGCTTCACGCGCCGCAGAATCTCCTCAGGCGGCCGGGGTGGCTTCATCACGCCGACCCTACGCGCAGTCCGGCCGGATGCCAGCCGCTTTGTGTGGACGCCAATCCAGCGAGAGACGCTTCTCTGTCTGGGCACAATCCCGGAGATAAAGATTGATCAGATTTTGGTAAGGAATCCCTGTTTCGGCAGACATCGCCTTGAAGTAACGGATGACTTCATCCTCCAAGCGGATGGTGACGGCCTTCTTGAGCCGCTTCGAATAAGGGTTCTTCTTCGCCTTCGAAAAGTCGTATTCTGATCTCATGGTAGCCTCGCTAGATATGGTTGTTTTTCCTTCGTGCCAGCCCGCCGAGCCGAGATGATCCGTATCACCGAGCCTTGCTTCCGCAGGCAATGCACCACGACCAGCACGCGGAGATTGGCGCTCCTGCCCATCAAGATGAACCGACTCTCCACAATCGAATGGTCTGGATCGGATATCACGAGGGCATGCGGGTCTGAGAACACAGTTTGCGCCTCGTCGAACGAAACGCCATGTTTGGCGGCATTTAATGCCGCCTTCCTGGAATCCCATTCGAACGAGAGATCGCTCATTGATCAGTAAATATGGCATATTGCTCGTGTATTTCAAGCCGGGATGAAGATCGGCTGCATCGTCGTGGCGCCTTCGAAGATGCCCGTCCCCGGCGGGTGCCGACAGAAGACCGAATCTGCCCGTATTTGCCGCTGGCGCCCGTCAGAGGCGTTTCCGAGGGAAAGGGTGAGACACGACCGCGTTAGGATTGCCTAAAGCTGGGTCGGGAACGATCCAGTGATAGGTGACTATTCGGCAGATCTTACGATCGGGAAAAAGTCGGTGACAAAAACCAAATCAACAATCCTCGGCCCGACCCCTTACGACTTGTCTTTCATATTTTCACCGCGCCGCGAGTGTCCGTCACGGGCTTCAGGATCATCTGGCCGTGCTTGGACCGCCGTGTGCGGAGACGCGGCGGGATTACTCAAGTCACCTCGGAGCGCGAAGCAGCCGCAATGCGTTCCCGACTACCAGCAGCGTCGCACCAGTGTCGGCGAGGATGGCAAGCCAAAGGCTGGCATAGCCGAATAGCGCCAGGCCGAGAAAGAGAGCCTTAAGACCGAGGGCGAACGCGATATTGAAACGAATGATGCCGAGCGTGCGCCGGCCGAGGCGGACTGCGTCCGCAATCTCGCCAAGGTCATCCTGCATGAGAGCAATATCGGCGGTCTCGATGGCGGCATCGGCGCCGGCCGCACCCATCGCGATGCCGAGCGAAGCGGTGGCCATGGCGGGGGCGTCATTCACTCCGTCGCCGACCATTGCGACGATCCCGTATTGAGAGAGCAGCGATTGCACGGCCGTCACTTTGTCGTCGGGCAGAAGGTCGCCGCGAGCCACGTCGATGCCGACCTGTTGCGCGATGGAATCGACGGTACGTTGGTTGTCTCCGCTCAACATCACGACCTTGCCGATTCCAGCGGCGTGGAGACTGGCGATGGCGGTCTGCGCGTTGGCGCGGACGGCATCGCCGACCGCAATGACGCCGAGAACCTCTCCGGTACAGCCTGCATGCGGCTGGTGACCGACGACGACCGCTGATTGTCCGCGTGACTCGATGACAGCGAGTTCCCGCTCCAGTTCGGGCGAACAGACGCCAAGTTCATGTGCGTAGCGATGGTTGCCGACGAAATGTGGGTGGCCTTCGATGATCGCCTCGGCGCCGCGCCCCGTGCGGGCCTGGTAGTCTTCGGAACGCCGGAACTCGACACCCGTGGCGCGTGCGCGCGCGACGATTGCCTGCGCGAGCGGATGCGCCGAATGGTCGTCGATGGCCGCCGCGATTCGCACCACGTCAGATTCGGACCGACCGCTGCGCCCGGTCACTTCGATCACTCGCGGCTTTCCTTCGGTGATTGTGCCGGTCTTGTCCACGGCGAGCGCACGGAGCCGGCCAAGGGTCTCCAGATGCATGCCTCCTTTCACAACCACGCCTCGCCGGGCGAGCGCGGTGAGCCCCGCGACGATGCTGACCGGCGTCGAGATTACGAGCGCGCACGGACAGGCGATGATCAGCAGCACGCAGGCGCGATAGAGCCAAACCGCCCAAACCCCGCCAAAGAGAAGCGGTGGTGCGAGAAAGACCAGCACCGCCGCCAGCGTGACGGCCGGCGTGTAGTAATGGGCAAAGGAATCGACGAACCGCTGCGTCGGCGCCTTCTGTCCCTGTGCCTGTTCGATTAGGCGGATGATCTTCGCAAGGGTCGTGTCCCCCTCCGCTTTGGTGACTTCGATCTCAAGCGAACCTTCGCCGTTGATCGTGCCGGCAAATACCGGATCGCCCCGGCGTTTTTCAACCGGGACCGACTCCCCGGTGATGGGCGCTTGATTAACCGAGGAACCGCCCGATCTCACCGTGCCGTCGAGCGGAATGCGCTGGCCCGACTGCACAAAAACAACCGCTCCGACCGGTACCTGGGCAACGGGCCGCTCCTCAAAACTGCCGTCCGGCTTTGGCACACGCGCGGTGTCGGGCGCCAGTTCAAGCAAAGCGCGCGTGGCGCGCGTGGCGCGACGGTCCGCCCAACCTTCGAGCCACTCGGCGACACCGAAGAGAACAACGACGGTCGCGGCTTCCGTCCATTCGCCAACGACGGCCGCGCCGACGGTCGCGACGACCATGAGCAGGTTGATGTTGGGCCGCAGACGGCGGAGCGCCTCCCACGCGCTCGGGAGCAAAAACCATCCGCCGGCGGCGATGGCGGTGGCGGCAATTCCCTTGCTGACCATCGTATAATCCGGGGATGTCCAACGCACGACCAACGATACCGTCGCGAGTGCTCCCGCAAGCGCCAGGCTTCGCGCCGGCCACTTGTTGGGCTCGTCTTCGTGAGGGGAGCAGTGTTCGCAGTGCCGATCGCTCATGAATTCGCTGGTTTGGCGGCGAGAATCCGTCGGCAGGCGCCGTGGAACGGCACCGCATAATCACACTCTGTCTGCCAACCTACAGTAGCAAGCAGCGGCTCTACATGCCGATTCATTTATTCCAATTCGCGTCCAAGATGAGACGAACCAATGTTCCTTGTAGGAGCCTGCTTGCAGGCGATTAGGATCGTTCGCATAGTGACCGCACACTGTATCGCCTGCAAGCAGGCTCCTACATCCTTGCCAATTAGCCTCATCATGAACGGGGTCATGCTGCCAATTTTTCGATTGGCGCCTGGCAGGAACCGATCGAACGGGTTCAGGCTTGAATGGCGCTTAGATCGGCGAGGCGAAGTCATTTCAGCCAACGCGACGGGGATGCAACCATCCGATGACGGGCAGGCAACTGCAGCTAATCGAGATCTCCTTTATAACGAAAAAGAATCCAGCCCCATCAAAATGACGGCGGCTGGATCGGTGTTACGAATCGGAGAAAAGCTCAGGCGTGCTTCATTCCCGAGCAATCGCAGTTGGCGCAGACCTTGGTTGCCTGTGGGGCTGTATCTGTTTTTTGCGCCTTCTGATTCGTGGTTTGAGTGGCCCGGTATTGCGGGCTGGGACCCGCGAAGCTGAAAGTCGCGAGGCTGGTAAAGAGCGCGGCGGCGAGTAGAAATTTGATCGGTTTCATGTCAATGATGGGTTTGTTTCTCGAAGCTGCACGGATTGCGCAGCGGTTGCCCAGTGATACGCGAGTAATGGCGTTTTCCCTCGGATTAAATCCTGCTGTGCGTCGCTGTGTTGGTAATCACCGCCTTACGACCGTCACTGAGATCACCGCAGGGACGACCGGATGACTGCGCCCACGATTCACGGCCCGCTACACCACCTGCCGTGATCGGTCATTCTCGATTTGGCAGGCTTGGATTGCCGGGGAGTTCATCCGGGCGCGATTTGGCCAGCATTCTCGACAAACATCGATCATGAGGTAGTCTGGCAATCTCCCAATTTCACGCACCATTCCTTCGCCATGAAGATCGTTCTCAGCTGTTCAATTTTGGTGTTCGGCGCCTGCCTGAAGGCCGGCGATCCGGCTCCGTCTTCATCATCCGCGGCGCCCCTGACGCTCGCCCAGACGGTCGACGCGGTGCTTGCGCACTACCCGTCGCTCGACGCGGCGCAGGCTGCAGTCGACGCGGCCCGCGGGCGTTCGCTCCAAAGCGGCGCCGCGCGCCTGCCGCAAATCTCTGTGGACGGAGCCTACACCTACATGTCGCTCCGGCCCTACGTCTCCCTGGGCAGCGCCGGCACGATGTACGAGACGGTCACGAACAACTACAACGCCGGCCTGAGGGTGAGCCAGCTGCTCACGGACTTCGGCCGCACCGACGCGCTGGTTGCCCTCGCGCGCACCGGAGAGCTTTCCGCCCGCGACGCCTTCGAGCAGGCGCGCCACCAGCTCGGCTACGAGACGATCCAGGCATTCTACGGAATCCTGCTCTGGCGCGAGTCGGTGGCCGTGGCGGACGATGAGATCAAGGCGTTGGAGGAGGCCCTGCGGATCACGGAGTCAAAGCTGGCGAGCGGCAGGGCGACACGCTTCGACGTGCTGACGACGCAGGTCCGTCTCTCGAACGCCCGCAACGCGCGCGCCGACCGCATCGCGGCCCTCGAGAAACAGGAGGCGCTGCTGCGCCAGCTTCTCGGCTGCGAGCCCGGAACGCCCGTCCTGCTTGCGGGAGAATTCGCCCCTCCGGCCGGCCGGCCCGAGCTTTCCGCGGCGATTGCGGAAGGCCTGCAGAACCGTCCTGAAATGAGGCTCGCACACGACGCCGAGACCGCGGCCGGGCTCAAGCTCGACGCGGCAGACCGCGAGAACCGGCCGGTCGTGACTGCGCAGGCCGTCGCGGGCGTCGAGAACGGAATGCTGCCCGAAATGTACGCCAACAAGGGATACGTCACCGCGGGGCTCAACGTTTCGGTGCCGGTCTTCACCGGCCGGCGCATCGCGGGCGAACGCGTCGAGGCCCGCGGCGAGCAGCGTTCCGCGCGCGACCGCGTCAGCGAGCTCGCCCGCGTGATCACGGCCGACGTTGAGGACGCGTTGACCGACCTGAAAAACGCCCAGGCCCATATCGCAAGCGCGGACACCCTGGTGGCCCAGTCCCAGGAGGCGCTCTCCCTGGCCACCTTGCGCTACACCAACGGCGTCATCACCAATTTTGAGCTTCTCGACGCCCAGAGCAACGCGCGCGCGGCGGAGCTTGTCCGTCTGCAGGCCCGCTACGACTGCGTTCTTGCCGGTCAGGCCGTTGCACGGGCCGCCGGCCGGGGACCTCTTCAGTAGCAGGGGCAAAAAGGCGTGCGCGACGGCGTCGTCGCGTCCCCAGGGAATACCAGAAGCCTTCCGAAACGGCGGGAGGACGAATCCTCCACTCGCTCACGCTCGCGGCTACTTTCGCGTTCTTAGCCACAATTCAAATAGGGAGTCGCCTCGCAGTGCCGTCAGTCGGCCAGGTACTCCGCCTCTGCGGTTCCCTCGGCCTTTTCATCTTCTTTCATGTGGTGTGCGGCGGGCTGGAGCAGAAAGCAGAGGGGAATTGCTGACAGCAGGATGATTCCGGCGAGCACGAAGCCGTTTTCAAAGCCCAGGACCGCTGCGCGACGGGCGATGCCCTGGCTCGCCGCAAAGACGATCCTGCTCTCGGGATTGGCGACCATCGCGGCCTCGTGGTGGAAGGTCATCCCCAGAGCGCGGAGGCCGAGCCTGACCTCGAAACGCTGCCCCTGCACCGGGAACACCTCGCCGAGCCGGATGGCATGAATATGAATTGAGTTGGTTACGAAGGTGTTCAGCAGGGCAATGCCCAGCGCGCCTCCGACGTTCTGGAAAACGTTCAGGAAGCTGCTGGCCATCGGGATTTCGGGGCGGGGCACTGCATTGAGCGCCGCCGCCATCAACGGCGCCATCATCAATCCCAGGCCAATTCCACGGCCGATCTGCGGCAGCACGAGCATGGGCCATTCCGACAGCGGATCGATGAGTCCGAACACGATCAACGAGCTCCCCACAAGGATACAGCCCACAGTGGTGAGCATCGCAGGGCTGTAGCGATCCGCGAGCCGCCCGGCCAGCGGCATGGTGATGCCGACTGCGAGGGCGTTGGGCAGCATCCAGAGGCCCGCCTGCACCGGCGTGTAACCCATCTGGGTCTGAAGGAAGATTGGGAACAGGAAGACGCTTCCGAACAGGCCGACTGCCCGAAAGACGGCCAGCAGAATGCTCAGAAGGTAGTTCGGGATGATGAAGAGGCGCAGGTCGAGCAGGGGATGATCGATGGTCAGCTCGATGGTGATGAACATCACGAAGCCGATGACGGAGATGGCCTCGCAAATGTGAATATAGTCGGATTGCCAGCCCTTGACCTGCCCGTTGGAAAGGGCGGTGAGGGAGGCGACGATCGCCATCGAAAGAAATATGAATCCGAACAGGTCGAAGGGCCGCTGCGGACCGCGGGCGCGCAGGGGACGCATGACGATCATGCCGATGAGAAGGGTGACGACGCCCACCGGGAGGTTGACCGAGAAGATGGTCCGCCAGCTGTAGGCGTCGGTCAGGTAGCCACCCAGGGTCGGCCCGATCGCCGGCCCTGCCATGATGCCCATGCCCCAGATGCCCAGC
>PMKA01000532.1 GCA_003157575.1 Opitutia bacterium | reverse complement strand
GCGATCCTCGGCGATGCGAGTTGGCCCGCAGCCATCGACGTAGCGCTACTACCGACCATACGGCCTCAACCAGTCCGAATGGCCAAGCACCCTGCAGGAATCCATAAACCGACCCCAACACGCACGCCGCAGCAAACGCGAGGATGAACCAATTAGAGCGTTGCTCGAGAGCATAGAAGACGAGCATCGCGGTGACAGCAAAGAGCCCGAAAATGGTCAATAGATCCATGATGGCGACAAACTGGCTATTCGTTTGAACTCAATGAACGGTCCGGCAGGGTACTCACGCCGCGAGTGTGAGATTACGTTGTTGGATTTGTGTCATCGATCCTTGGGCGAGTTAGGCGACCTGGTCTCGAACCCCCGGACCACCTGAGGGAGACTCGTGTTGAACCAGCCAATTCCACAGCTTAAGCAGGCGCGCGGATTGTTCGGGAGAGATTGTTTTGTTCGATTGGGTCAGGTTTCGACCGACGAAGGCCATGAGCTCCGCGCGCACGGATTCCGGCGTGCGCGTAAAGAACACTGCGAGCAGGTCGCCCTGCTTTTCAAAGTCGAGATTGCCCTGACTGTAGTCTAAAATCAGGTGTTGACCAAGACTGACTCCATGATCGCGATTAGGATTTCCCGCCATCACCTTCCGCGGCATTCTGGCAATGGCGGCGGTGTAGTGCCGGTGGAGGAGTCTGAGCGTCCTGGAGTTGGGGACCGAGAAGCGAATGAAGGCTTCCCATGCAGCTTTTGAATGTTCGTCCTGGCTTTGGACAGGCAATACCCTTTCGAGATGGTCGCGAAGCCATGCCTCCGCCCAATATGCGAGTCGCGCGATATTCGCACCGAAGACGCTTCTGATCGCCAGCGAAGGCTCAAACTGCGGATCGAGAAACGCTTCGAGGGCACACCGTGCTTCGGGGACATCGTCAAGATTTTGACCTCCGGTCGCATTCCGGGGAGATAGCGAGCGAACCCAAAAAATATATGAGAACACGGTATGGGCCGCCACACCCCGTACAGTATTCAGAGATAAAGCAAGGGAGTCTGTGACACGCTCGTCCTCGCGGGCCTCGTCGAATGGTGCGGGACTCGGATCATGCCTGAGCGCGTCAATCAACTGCCACACCGACGCGCGTTCGTTCAAAGGCAGCGGCGACAATTTGCCATTGAGGATCGCGTCGACAAACCGAGCGATCTCCAGTCGACAGGATTGCCATCGCCTCCCCGGTTGCGCGTCACCGCTGAATTCATCCCGGATCTCAATCTGTGGGTCAGGTTGTGCAACGACCCAGCAGGCAAAATCCCAAAACGGCTTCCAATCGGATACGTTCTTTCCGCCAAGACCCTCCGAGAAGCCGCGCACCAGGGCTATCGAGTATAACGGGTCCAGGCCGGTCAATTGGTCAGCGTGCTCGAAATAGTACACGGACCGCGCTCTCGCTTCAGCCTGTAACGTCGCGGCAAGCCCCTCCTTGACAGGACCGTCCCAATTCAAGGTCTTTGGTTTCCACGTCCGGAGCAAGCCGGCCTGCTCTGCGAACGGCATTGCGTGGAATGCCTCCTCGGACAGCGGGCTCCTGACGTCGACCTCGACATCGCCCGACCAACAGCGAAAACCGAGTTGGTCGGGTTCGAGGCGCCGGACGACACATTCGAGGTCGCCCGTCCGCATCGTATGAGGAAGCGCCTCCCTGATCCAGAACACGCGATTCACGCACCATTGCGTTGTCGATTCAGGCATGGCGCGGGCAAACGCCATCTCTGGAAGCCGGGCGGAAGGGTCGAGCTTTGAGGAACAGAACTCGTTAACCCTGGAATGAGTGTCAGACGTGTTCATGGATTGAAAGACCGGGGGTTGCTTGGAGACGATGGCCAATCGACGTGAGAATGGTGTGAGGACTGTCCGCCAAGGAGGCCGAGGACGTACCCGGTGAACAAGGCAAGCAGGACGAGCAGCACATAGACTCCGGGTCGGAACCCGTCGTCGCAATCGGGCGACGTCGACACTACCCTGAGCGCTCCCTTCCCCGGCAGAGCGGAATCTTGTTCGATTCGGGGTCTTATCCCAGGCGAGTGCAGAGTGGTCGTTTGCATGCCTGCAATATAGTGCAAAAACGCGACCAACCAGCATCAAATGGCATGCGAAACCCATTAAGAATNNTGGAAGCCCAGCTTCCACCGGGGCTTCTGGAGCCGATTGCAATAACCGGTCACCGGTACGCGCGCGGGTGCATCCAGATCCGCCTTGAACGCCGCCATACTGGGATAGCGATCGTCTGGTTTGCGTTGCAGGGCATGGAGCATGATCTCCTCGGCCTGCGGAGAAAGCGCGGGGTTCAAAACCCGCGGTGCGATGGGATCTCCTGTCGTTCGTTGAAAGGCCGATTGCCAGGAATCTTCATTCTTGAATGGAACTTGGCCCGTCAGCAATTCGTAAAGGATCGCGCCCATGGCGTAGACATCGGTGCGTTCGTCGATTGGGCCATTCTCGACCTGCTCCGGGGCCATATACTCGGGAGTGCCGAGGACCGTTGTTAACTTTGCCAGCGGGTTCCGCCGACGGAGCGGCGCCGAAGCCAGTCCGAAATCCATGACGCGCAGCGTATGATCGCAACAGATCATGATGTTCGACGGCTTAAGATCCCGATGTATAATGCCCTGTCCGTGCATGTAGCCGACCGCCTCGCAAATCTGGCTGACAATCTTGAGCGCATCGGCTTCCGGGAACGGACGCGATTCATACCCGAGAAAATCGAGGGTGCAACCGTGCAGGGACTCCATTACGACATACGGGCGGCTCTTCTTGCCTGTAAAGGCATTAAGCCTCACGACCAATGGATGTGACAACCCGAGGCCGATCTCCTCCTCATGGCGGAAGCGCGCGAACGCGGCCGGATCGCTTTCCACTCTCAACAAGGGCACTTTGAGGACCACTTCGCGCCGTTCATCCAGCATGTCTTCGGCGCGGTAGATGCTTGCCATGCCGCCACGACTGAAGATCTCGCGGACCTGAAACTGACCGTCGAGAATCTGCCCTGGCCTGAGCTGGGGCTCTGCAGAAGGCGCGATGGCGCCATAATATTCCGGGATCTGCTCACAGCAGGCGACGCCTGCCAGAGGCGTCGCGACGGTCGCCGTAANNGCGTTGCGAAATCGCCTTCATTTTTGATCATCTCGTGCATTGGCCAAAAGCCTCCTCCTTTGCCCACCGGCGAAAACAGTTAAAACGCGTTTGGACATCGATGACGAAAACCCGGCAGCGCGCGCATGCGACCAGGTTTCGGAGGGTCTCTCCACAGATAATGCCGGCCAATTTTCTCCAGATCGACGGGTTGAAAGTCGGGAAGAGAATCAAATCGACGCTGGTTTCTGTCGCTTCAGCAAGAATCTCTTCGTGCGGGATGCCCACCCGCACTCGAAACGAAGCCTGGACCTTGGGGCTCAAATAGAGATGCCCCAGACGTTCCAAATGCCGCTTCGCCCGGCGGAGGTCGATCTCGGCAAGTTCGCTCCGCCTCGCGTTCTTGCGCTGATCCAAAACATACAAGAGAACGATTTCGCCATCGAACGGCTTGGTGAAGCCATTCGCCAATTGAAAGATTTCCAGTGGACACTTCGCCAAATCGATCGGCAGCAGCAACCGATTGGCCTTTATGCCGAGATGCTCACAAGACAGTTTTAGTTTCGGTACATTCATGTTCAGCAATAAGCGCCAGACTGTAGCCCACCCTGCCATCTCCCTGGATAAGGCCAGCCCCGCCGTGCTCCTCTAGTTTGCGGCGCAGTTGCGCAATGTAGACACGAAGCTCACCGATTTTGCTGGTGGCATCGGTTCCCCAGATGGCGCGGAGCAAACGCTGCCAGGGCACGAGTCTGCCCGCATGCCGGGCGAGAATAAAGAAGACTGCCTCCTCAATGGCGGTGAGCGTCTAAGGATGCCCGTCCACCGTCGCCTGGCGAGTTGCCATATCGATTTTCAGGGGGCCAC
>PMKA01000527.1 GCA_003157575.1 Opitutia bacterium | reverse complement strand
TGATTGCGGAGATGTCCTTGGAGATTCCGAACGTTCCGACTATCTCGCCATTCTTGCCGCGCCACGGCATCTTGCTGGTGAGCACCCAAAGCTGATGTCCGTCCGGATGCACGGAGTGCTCGATCTTGTCGAGCATGGGACGGCCGGTGCGCATGATCTCCTGCTCGTCGTCCGCGGACTGACGGGCATGTTCCGCAGAGAGAAAATCCGCATCCGTACGGCCGATCAGGTCGTCCGGAGACTTCACGCCGAGTCCCGCCGCCAGCGCCCTGCCCGCCTTCACGAAGCGTGACTGCGTGTCCTTGAAAAAGATGCTGTCGTGCGAGTTCTCCAGCAGGGTGCGCAGCAGGTCGCGCTCGTGGGAAAGCTCGTGGGTGCGCTCGGCCACCTTCGCTTCCAGCAGGTCGTTCGCCGCCTGCAGTTTCCGCTGGCGCAGGACCATGAGCCGGACCTTCCAGCGATAGGAGGCTAACAGCACCGCCACGCCCGCGAGGCCGCACGATGCGTAGAACCAGGGCGTCTCGTAGAAGAAGGGCTGCAACTCGATCGAAAACGCGGCGTCGGCGGTGTCCCACATGCCGTCGGCATTACAGCCCCGCACCCGGAAAGTGTAGCGCCCGTGGCGAAGGTTGTTGTAGAGAACGGACCGGCGCGCACCCGCATCGACCCAGGCTTTGTCCAGCCCCTCCAGCTGGTACTGGATACTCACCTTCTGTGGCGCGATGAAACTGAGCGCCGCAAAAGAGAACTCCACCCGCTCGGTTCCCGCCGGCAGGACCGCCCGCCCCCGTTCGCGTCGCGTCGCGCCGTCGACCCGCACCTGTTCAATATGGACCGGGGGCGCGATCTTGTTGGTGAAGAAATTCGCCGGGTCGATCATCAACACCCCTCGCGCATTGGGAAACCAGATGCGTCCGTCCGGGGTCTTGCAACCGGAGTACAATTGATCGGTGCGATCGGTGGACTTGGCCGCATCGAGACCTTCGAAACCCTCGCACTGCACAGCAGGGATCCGGCCGTCGGCAAAATCGTTCAGACTCCGGCGCGCGACCCGGTAGATGCCGCGCCCGGAATCCATCCAGAAATACCCGTGGTCATCGGCAACGATGGCGTTGATCATGCCATCGTAGAGCCCGTCCTTCTCCGTGATGCGTTTTAGCTGGCCGTTCTTCACCCGTACCAGGCCGACGGACCCGCTGACCCAGATGCTGCCGTCCGCATCCTCCATGATGAAGTACAGCCGATCCTCGGCCCTCCAGTTCGGAACTTCGAACTTGCGCGTCCGGCCGTCCTTGACCCTGAAGATGCCAACATAGGAAGGTATCCAGATAGCTCCGTCACTGGCCACACACATGTGTTGGAACCACTTGAAACCGGCGTCCTGACCCTCCGCAAAGTGGCAGGGTTCCAACCCCTGGCCGCGGACGCGCCACAGGGTCTGCCCCAGTCCGACAATCATGCTCTCGTCGTCCTCCGCGATGGCCTCGGGCCAGCGTTCGCAGGCATACCGGGCGGCCAACCGGCCCCCGGACATGACATTCAAGTTGCGGTTGCCGTCGGCCAGGTACAGGTCGCCGTTGCGGGCCTCGGCCACCAGCTTGACGTAATGGGTTGTCAAGACCGCGTCGCTCGTAAAATCCTTGGCTGACTTGCCGTCGAAATGGCACACGCCCTGGGTGCTCGTGATCCAAATTCCGCCGTCGCGCGCGGTCGCCACCATATGCACCGAGCCCGCCACGATTCCCTCCTTTTCGGTGAAAAGCGGGAACTTCAGGTCTGAAAGCTGATTCAGCCCGTCTCGGGTGCCCACCCAGATACTGCCCTCGGCGTCTTCGTACAGCGAGGTGACGTAGTCGCTGACGAGTCCGTCCGCCTTGCGCAGGAAGGTGAACCCGCCATTCGCAAAACGGGCCAGCCCCGCCCGGTCGGTGCCCACCCAGAGGACGCCATGCCGATCAACAAGCAGCGCGGTGATCCCGGCCAGCTGGGCGGGGACTTCCAACCGCCGGCCCGCACCATCGTAACAGCGCAGCGTGTTGCCCTCTCCAACCCAGAGACGGCCCGAGGAATCGGTCGCGATTGCCGAGACGACCTCGGCTGCGAGCGAGGGATCGGGCAAGTCCACCCGTTCGCCCTGCGACACGCAGAATGCGCCGCCTTCTTCCGTGCCCGACCAGATCCGTCCAGCCGGATCCTCGCAAAGGGCAAAGACACGTTTTGGGGACGCCAAGTGCATCCCCCCCCGGGGATCGTCCGGCACGGTTCGGCCCACACCGAGATTTGATCCCACCCACACGGAACCGTCACGCGCCTCGAAGATCGTTTTTGCCGAAAAATTGTCCCGGGGCCACCGCGGATCGTCGAGGCGCTTGAACTTCTCCCCGTCGAAACGCCCAAACGCTCCGTTGTTGATCGCCAGCAACAGATCTCCGCGCGACGAGCTGACGAGACTGCGCACCTCGCGCCCGCGTGTCTCGGCGGAGTCGATGTTCACGTGCGCGAACGACACCCCGTCGAAACGCACCAGCCCGTCTTGCGTGCCCAGCCAGAGATAGCCGTCCGTGGTCTGGGCGATGGCATTGATCTTGCCAGCAGGCAGTCCCGTCTGCCGCGTCCAGCCCTGGCAATTGAACTGATAGATCGACTTGGCCGGGTCCAGTGCGAGCGCCACGAAAGGGGTCAGCACCATCCCTGCGCCGGCCAACAATCTCCACCATCGGGATCGGATGCTCATAAGAGACGCGGAACCTCTCCGTCGACGCCCTCGGGCGCCCGCGCAACCTCACGCCGCTGGAGTGCCGCCTCTCCGCCTGCCGGCGCGCGCCGCAGGCAGGCGCACCGCTGGCCATGACGGTTGTAACTCGCAATCACGTTACCAAACTTGATCGTCCAAACGCCGGTCAACATTAGCCCGGACACGAAACACGAAAAAGGCGCTGTCCGGGTTTCAGGTTTGCGTCACTTGGCCGAGGTAATGAGAGTAAAGAAATTCCGAATGTCCCTGAGCGCGGAAAAACCCAACTCTCGCAACGCGAATGGGTCCAGGCTTGCCTGGCCTCTCGCGGCGCTGGCGATCGGCCTGCTTCTGACAGCCGTGGCAGCCTGGCTCGTGCACGAGCAGGGGACGGCGACCGAAAAAGTCCGTTTCGGACGGTTGAGCGAGCTGGTGAGCAGCACGATTTCCGGGCGCCTGGAGCGCATTGATGAGGCATTGCAGGGCGCGCAGGGGCTTTTCTCGGCCAGTCAGAGCGTAACACGCAACGGCTGGTCGATTTACGCGCATTCCATGGAACCGTCGCTGCGCCATGGCGTGCTTGGGTTCGGCTATGCCGAGCGGGTCCGCCGGGCGGACCTTCCCGAGTATCTGGCCAGGGTCCGCGTCGATGGGGCTCCGGATTTCAGAATCCACCCGGCGAGCGAGCGCGACGTGCTCTACCCGGTCACTTACGTCGAACCGATCGGCCGGAATTCCGCGGCGCTTGGCCTGGACATGGCAGCTGAGGAGAGACGGGCCGAAGCGGCCGAACAGGCGATGCTCCAGGACCGCGCCGTGCTGAGCCGGCGCATCGCCCTTGCTCAGGACGAGAAGAAGGTCGCCGGATTTCAGCTCATGTTGCCCGTCTACGAACGGGGCGGCCACCTTGAAACACCCGAAGATCGCCGGCGTGCATTGCAGGGATGGGTTTTTGCGGCCATCCGTGTCGACGAACTGATGAAGGGCATAGCCGCCCTCACCGAGGACCAGGTGGAGTTCGACGTGTTTGAAGGCGACGCGACAAGCACGGCGGCGTTGATCTTTGATTCCGATGAGCGGATCATCAAGCGTGCCGCCGTGGTCGTGACGGACGCCGATTATGCCAGCAGCCGTTTCCGGGCGACCGTACCGCTTTCTCTCTACGGCCGCCAGTGGTCGTTGCGGATCGCCTCCAGGCCGAGCTTTGGGGTTGCGGCGAACCGGCAGTTGCTGGGACTCGTTCTGGGCGGTGGACTCGCGATGAGCCTTCTTGCCGGCTTGATGATCTGGGTGCTGACCGGCGCCCGGTCGAGGGCCATCGCACTTGCGGAAAAGATCACCCGCGAGCTTCAGGAGGCGACCGAGAACAGCAAGAGGCTCGCGCTGGTGACGAACGTCGCGAAGAGCGGCATCATCCTAACGGATGTCGAAGGCCGGGTTGAATGGATGAACGATGCCTATGTGCGGGTCACCGGCTATTCGCTGCAAGAGATGAAGGGGCGGAAGCCGGGATCGTTGTTGCAGGGTTCCGACACATCCCCCGGGGCGGTGGCGCAGATGCGCGCCGGTTTGATCACCCAGCAGGGATTTCACGTGGTGGTGCTCGATTACCACAAGTCCGGACGGCCGTACTGGTCCGAGATTGAAGTGCAGCCGCTGCACGATGCGAACGGAGATTGCACCGGTTTCATGGGGGTCCAGACGGATGTCACCGCGCGGCATCGGATGGAGGAACAGCTGCGCAGCCAGGAGGCGTTGTTCCGTTTTATCTTCGAGCATTCGCCGGTGGGCATCGCGTGGCTTCGCGGCCGGCGGGCGGACACCCGAATAATCAATCCCGCCTACGAACGGATCACCGGCGTGCCGGTCGCGCAGTCGAAGGACTCGACCAACTACATCACGGTGACCCATCCGGATGACCGGGAGAAACAGGCCGTGCTGGCTGACAGGCTTTATAGCGGGGAGATCGATGAGTTCTCGATGGAGAAACGTTTCCTGCGGCCCGACGGGAGCATTGTGTGGGCTGTCTTGTCCATGCACACGCACCATGATCCGAGCACGGGCGAGGTGGAGGAGCTGACGACGCTGGTTGACGTCACCGATGTAAAGCGGGCGCAGGAGGAGCTGCTCGAAAAGGAGGCCCGTTTCCGGTTCATCTTCGAGACGGTGCCTGTCGGAATCTCCTGGCAGATCGTGGGCGACCCGAACACGCGTCTGGTCAACGGCGAGCACGCGCGGGTGACGGGAGTGCCCCTTGAGAAGGCTCTGACGATCGATTCCTATCGGGATGTCTCGCATCCTGACGACTACGCCAGGCACAAGGCGATGCGGGCGAAACTCGATTTGGGGGAGATCGATCACTACAGCATGGAGCGGCGCTACCTGCGTCCCAATGGCGACGTGGTCTGGGCCGCCTTCTCCATGCGCTACATCCGCGAGCAGGGGAACGGGAAGATCAAGGAGTTGTCCACCCTGGTCGACATCACCGACCAGAAGCAGGCCGCCGAGGAGCTCAGGCTTGCCAAGGAGGCGGCCGAGCGCGCCAACCATGCGAAAAGCGCGTTTCTGGCGATGATGAGCCACGAG
>PMKA01000103.1 GCA_003157575.1 Opitutia bacterium | reverse complement strand
TAACGCACACCTTTGGTTGCGGCTTCAAGGCCGCGGTGTGAAATATGCGGGCTGGCTACTTCACCCGTGCGCATTCCGGCGGGCCGAAATAGCTCTCGGGCAGCCTGCGGTCGTCGATGATGATCTTCTGGAGCACAACCCCTGGATCGACCATTGAAATCCGCAGCACGTGCGGTCCCGGCGTCTTCACCGTCTGGGTGCAACGCTGGTACCGGGCGTTGTCTCGGGTGCTCTGGTTCGACCAGCCGCGTCCGAGAAACGTCTCGGCCTCGCGGTCGGCGAAGATGTCCAGAACCTGCGGTGTCTCGTTGTCGAATGACACCGCGATGCGCATGCCCCGGCCGGGCACAAAGTCCATCACGGGGCCAAGCACCAGGGTGATCTCATAGGCGCCGCTGCGCGGGAGATAGACCGGGTATTCGAGGGTCGGAGCCGGATTGGGCGGGAGGATGCTCCCGGCGGTGACGGGGTAGCACTCCATGGCCGCCGCGACACGCCCGTAATCGGGAATCTGCTCCCAGCGGACGCCACCCACCTCGGTCTGTTTCGTGGACGCAGACGCCGCGATGGCGATCGGACCGTCAAGGCTGGCGAAGCGGCCTCCCGCCGCCTGCAACTGCGCCGCGGTGGCTTTGGTCACACGCACCTTCACCCTCACGGTGTCGCGGGTTCCCTTGATGACAATCTCGCCCGTCGAGGATCCGTCCTTCACCTGCGTCCAGTCGATATCCACCCAGTAACGCCGGTCGATGCGGGGCGTCGTGTCCCCGGCAAGCACAATCCCGGGCCGGTCGGCCGCGATCGAGAACTCGATCGGTTTCGTGCCCATGGCGAAGACGTCGACGTGGGACCGCCGCGGCTGGAACGAATCGAAAACGGGCAGGACGGCGTCGCCGAAATGGGCAGGCCAGGAGTTGACGTCACCGTCGATGGAAACGCCGAAGTCGGCGTCGGAGGCCGGCAGCACCTCCGAAACCGGGGGCATCGCATCCACGACCGGCGGTTCCCAGCTGAACTGCCCGAGGTGGGTCTGGTCCATGAGGTGGTCCCATTTCCCGCCGGCCAGTCCGTGGTTGTAATAGTCGCTCAACGCCCGGTCCTCCCGGAAGAGTTCGCGCACCTGCCCGGCCAGTGCATTGGTGCTCGCCCGGCCCTGCATGGCGAACAGGTGATTGCGCCCCGCGAGGATGTTCATTTCCGCGACGGTCGCCGAGGCCTTTGCCGGGTGCAGCACGAGTTGGTAGAACGCATCCCGCTGCTCCGGCGGCAGCACCGCGGAGAGTTTCTCGGCCCGCTCCGCGACGTCGCGCCAGGCGGCCTCGACGCGCTCGGCCTCGTCGAAATTGACCTGGCTGAACGTCTCCGGCGTGATCTGCTCCGGTTTCCGCCAGCCGTTGTATTTCGTGTAGCGGGAGACGAGATCGGCGATTTCCGCCGCATGCCCCGGCCCGAAATCGCGCTCGGCCCAGCGGCGGGTGTAATCGGCCACCCTGTCCTTTGTCATCGCAGCGGGGTTCCACGCCAGGCGCAGGAAGAACTCGATCGGCAGCTCGAGCGGCTTGAGGTCGCCGACGTTGACGATCCAGATGCGGGTCGCGCCGTATTCGCACGCGAGGTTCATCTGCTCGGCTATCTTCGGGAACGGACTGGTGTTGATCCACTGGTAGGAGAACGGACCGCCGTGCATGTCGAAGTGGTAATAGACGCCCGCGCCGCCGCTGCGCTTGCGCTCCTCGGCGGTCGGAAGCCGCCGGAGGTTGCCTGCGTTGTCGTCGGTCCACAGCAGGGTGACATCGTCCGGCGGGATCAGGCCGTGCTCGTGGAACTTCTGCACCTCGGTGAAGAGCGTCCACAGCTGCGGGATTTTTGCGGGGTCGGTCTTCATTTCTTCGGCGAGTATCCGCCGTTGGTCGGTGAAGATACGCTTGAGCAGCGCGATGTCGGACTCGATGCTTCCGGTGCTGGCCATGGCCTCGTCGCCGTCTCCGCGCATGCCGATCGTGACCAGGTTCTCGTAATCCTTGCTGCGCGCGACGCCCTCGCGGAAGAACCGCTGCAGGGCCTCGGCGTTGGTGGCGTAGTTCCACTGGCCGTTGCCAAACTGATCGCGATGCCTGGTCCACTCCTTGTGGGCCCGCATCATGGGCTCGTGGTGGGAGGTCCCCATCACGATGCCGTACTCGTCCGCCAGACGCGGATTGTCCGGGTCGTCCTCGCTGAAGGCATTGTCCCACATGGCGGGCCAGAGGTAGTTGGCGCGCAGGCGCAGGAGGAGCTCGAATACCCTCGTGTAGAATCTCGAGTTCAGCCCGCCGAACTTCTCCTTTGCCCAGCCTATCAGGCAGGGAGCCTCGTCGTTGAGGAAGATCCCGCGATAGCGGACCGCTGGCTCGCCGGAGGCGTAGCGGCCCGGCAGAATGTACGCCTGCGAGCGCTTCTTCGGCGGGACATCCGCCCACCAGTACCATGGCGAGACGCCCAGCTGTTCGGAAAGCTCGTAGATGCCGTAGATGGTGCCGCGTTTGTCGCTGCCCGCGATGACGAGTGCGCGCTTCACGCCGGGCATGGGCTGTGGGATCGTGGTTATGACAAAGCTCTCCCATTTTCCGCGCAGATCGCTCGCGTCGAGCTTTCCGCCGGCGACCAGCGCATCGATCGCGGCGCTCCTGCCGAGCGTGCCGATGATGACGAGATCCGTCGCGTCCGGGCGCGCTGCGGAAGCGGCCGGCTTGTGCGAAGTGACGCGCTCGATGTCGGCCTGAAGGTCGCCTGCCGCCCGCAGGACTCCCGGGAAATCGGCCGGATCGTACCAAAGGGGCGCCTGTCGGTCCGCTGTCACCAATGGGAAGGCGTCTGTGGGAGGCGCCGATTCCGCCACGATCTCGACCGGCAAACCGAGGCTCGGCGCGGCCTGGCCGACAGCGGGCAGAAACAGGGTCGCAAGGGCAACCAGGGGTGGACGCAGGAATCGGGAGATCATGGAGTGCGCGGGGGGCTTTTCAGGGCGGCCATGGGGCGGATCTCGGAGGTACTGATTACCGCAAAGAACGCAAGGAGCGCATAGAGCCATAAGGCTGAAACGCTGAAAGCTGAAGAACCCGAAATGGAAATCCATCAGACGCTTGAACCACAAAGACACCATGGCGCAAAGGTCGGAGCGGACGTGAACCTCTGCTTCCTCAGCGAGCTCCTGTGAAATAATCCATGCTTGAGGATTTGAAATCAGGAAAGAGGGAACGGCCCAGGAGTGGGTTCCGGAGCCATTTGCAGGGCCAACAACCTTATTCCGTCGGATTCACCACACTTTTCAGAATGCGGGGCGACTTCCTCATACGTTGTCCGTATCACTGTGTCCCCATCGCCGTATTGGCGCTCTCATGGGGGCTGGACGTATACTGTGCAGGACTATTCGTAACATGAATAAAGCAGCCTATCACTCCTCCACGGAAACGTCGCCTCTGGCAGCCAGGAATGGCTGTTCCGCCAGCTCCAACATGCCGGAAGCTTCGCGATGGAGACACCCCGACACTTGTTTGGAAATTCGCGCCCTGCCGACTCTTGTCCTCGGTTTGTTGCTGGGAGGCTGCTCGTATAGCCCCTCCATCATCGTCCTGGGAGCCTATTTCCCCGACTGGATGTTTTGCATCGTCGGCTCAGTTATCCTGATCGCCTGCATCCACGGGCTCATTCGGCTGACGGGACTGGATGACCGCCTGGGGAGGCAATGGCTTTCCTTCTCCTACGTGGCGTTGGCTGTCGTGCTGGCCCTGTGCGGGTGGCTGATCTTCTTCAAAAACTGACTATTGCTCTCCATGTCTTCCTCAAAAAATAATCCCAAACGTGTCGGACCGGTGATCGGCGTGCTACTGACTCTCTGCGCCCTCGGCCTTGGTCTCTATGTGATCTATCGCGTCGACCAAGCCCCGCGCACGGATGACGCCTATGTTTACGCCGACACGATCAATGTGGCCCCCGAGGTCAGTGGCCGGATCATCGAGCTCAAGGCCCATGACAACCAGGCGGTAAAACAGGGCGACCTGCTGTTCCGGATCGACGCGCGCCCCTATCAGGCCGTGCTGTCCAAGGCACAGGCCAGCCTGATCGCCCTCGACAAAGAGATCATGCTCACCCAGCGGATGGTCAACGCACAGACATTGGCCGCCAAGGTTGCCGGCGCAACGGTGGAAAAGGCCCGCCTTGCGGCCAGGCAGGCCGGCGACACCTTTGCCCGCATGGAGCCCCTGCAGGGGACGTCGTACCTGTCCGCCGATCAGATCGACCAAGCTCGCACCACCATGCTCAGCGCCGATGCAATGCTCGCCGGTGCGCTCCTCGACCAGCAGCGCGCTGAGGCCGCCATCAGCGGCGTGGAGGCGCTTATCGCCCGGAAGGAGATCGCCCGGGCAGAGATCGAGCTGGCTCAGCTCAACCTCAACTACACCGATGTGGTCGCCCCAATCGACGGAATAGTGATCGACCTCAAGACGACCGTCGGGCAGTTCGCCGCAGCAGGACACCCTGTCTTCACGATGGTCGACACCCGCAACTGGTACGTGATTGCCAATTTCCGCGAGACCGAACTGGAGCACATCCAGCCCGGACAGCCAGTCTCCCTGTACGTGCTCGGACAGCCGAAGACCCACTTTGACGGGTCCGTGGAGTCCATCGGCTTCGGCGTATTCCCCGATGACGGAGGCGGCGAGGCGGGCGGACTTCCCAGGGTCCCCCGCAGCATCAACTGGGTGCGGGTTGCACAGCGTTTCCCGGTCAAGATCAAGGTAAGGCAACCGGATCCCTCGATTTTCCGCATCGGAGCCTCGGCCGTGGCAGTCCTTCGGGACAATTCGCAGGTCGAGCACCCTTGATCCAATCGAGCGATGTCCGCCACCGTCGATAAGCCTGGGATGTTTGCGCGCCTGGGGGCCATTCTGGCCGACGAACTCGCGCCCTTTCCCGGACGCGGAACCGCCGTGCTGCGGTTTTGGCTGAGCTTCAGCCTGGTGATCGTCTGTTCCATGGCGCTCGAGGTGCCGTTCGTCTCGCTTTCGCTGCTGTTCGTGTTTTTCACCGCCCAGGAAAACACACTCCTCACCCGTCTCGCCGGGGTGATCCTCATCATCGGCGCAATCCTGGCGGATTTCCTGCCCATCCTGGTGTTCAACCTGACGATCAACTACCCCCTGCTCCGCATCGCCACCGCCGCAGGCATCGCCTTCGCGGGCCTCTATTTCATGAGGGCGAGCAAACTCGGAGTTATCGGCTTCATGGTCTCGATCGCCGTCCTGTACTCGCAGTCCTTCGTCGATTTCATCGAGAGCCCGGAGCAACTCACGCGCCTGGCGCTTTGGGCCCTTCCGGCGGCGGTTTATGGAACCGTAGTGACACTCGTCGTCAACCTGCTCCTGTTTCCGGCCCACCCGGAAAAACTCCTGACCAAAGAGATGCTCAGGCAGTTGGGCCACGCGATCGACCAATTGCGAGCGCTTCGGGAAGGACTCGAAGCTCCCGAACTGACCGCCCGGCAGGTGGAACGCAGTTCCATCGCTCTCCATCGTCACCTCGCCTCGTCTGCAAGAGCCAGCCGCTCCTTCGACCAGCACAACGCGAACCAGATGATGCATGTCGCCGCCATCGATCGCATTCACACTTTGGCTTATCACCTCGCCAGCCAGCCTCGCTCGGCCCGGTCGGAGGGATGCTCACGGAGCATGGCCGAGCTAATCGATGCCTGCGAGAAGCTCGGCGATTCCTTGCAGAAAGGGCAGCTCTTCTCATGGCGTCCGAATACGACCCAATCCTCCACGACAATGGAGCCCCTTGAGATTCTGCTGCTTGAAATTCGCCACGAGCTTCTCGCCCTTGTTGATGAGGACCGCATTTCAGCGTCGGCGCTCCCGCACCCAAAGGAAGGGCTCTGGGTCGAGGATGCCTTCACGAATCCCGTTTACGCGCGGTTTGCTTTCAAGGCGGTCTTCGCCGCCCTCCTTGGATACGTGTTTTACATGGGAATGCAGTGGACCGGCATCCACACGGTGCTGCTGACCTGCGTCATCCTCGCTTTGCCAAGTGTCGGCGCATCGTCGCACAAGGGCATTACGCGCATCCTGGGTTGCGTGCTCGGCAGCGTTTGCGCCCTTGTGGCCACCGTGTTTCTGATACCCAAGGTCGACGGCATCGTCGGGCTGCTCCTGATCTCGAGCCCCGTGTTCCTGGCCGGAGCATGGATCGCAGCCGGCTCCTCCCGCACGAACTACATCGGGGTGCAGCTCGTGTTCTCCTACGCTCTGGCCCTGTACGGATCCTTCGGTCCGACGACGGACGTCACAGAAATCCGGGACCGCATGCTGGGCATCCTTCTGGGAGTGATCCTTTATGTATCGATATCGCTGTTGGTCTGGCCCGAGCGCGAGGGAGACCAACTGAGGTTACAGCTCTCCAAGCTGCTCCGTAGCATTGCCGACCTGGCGCGGGTGCGGGGGAAAGCCGCCTCCCGGCCCGATTCCCCGGCGTCCGAAAACCGCCGTCTGGCCGTCTGGAAACAGATCAACCAGAACCGCGACCTCCAGGCTCGCGTCGCGCTGGAGCCGGGCTGGCAATTCGCGCACGACAGTGTGACCGGCGAGCTGACATCGTGGCTCTCCAAAGCCCAGGAAACCGCCCTCTCGATCGACCTGCTGCAAACCCAGGTTCGCCAGGTCCCAACCGATCTCCCCGCGTCGGTTTCGAAAGGCTGTGATGAATTTCTTTTCCGATGCGCCGCACGCCTGGAACAGGCCGCCGATCGGATCGCTTCCGACGAACCTGGAAGCACGACCTCCGTCCCAAATGCGGACGCCGATGCACCGGCATACGCCCGACTCAACGACGCTTCGGCGCAGGATTCAAGGCTCCAACCTCTTTTGGCGGCGGCTCGGGCGGTGGAAAAACAGA
>PMKA01000497.1 GCA_003157575.1 Opitutia bacterium | reverse complement strand
AACACACGCTGCTGCTTGAAGAGTTGGACAGCGCTGATGATGCCGCGACCCGCGCAGCCCACGCCCGGAGCCGGTCCGCCCGCCTCGACGCAATAGACTCCGCCGAAACCCTCGAAGATCACGTCGTTCGCCTTCACCGCGTTGGATTCGCGCATCGAATCGAGCACCGTCGGGATGTAGTTCCCTCCCCGCAGCGTGTTGGTGGAGTCAGCCTTGGGGTCGCACCCAAACTGCATCACCTTGTAACCGGCAACCGCCAGCGCCGCGCTGATATTGCTCGTGGTTGTTGATTTTCCGATGCCACCTTTTCCGTAGATGGCGATTTGGCGTAGTTTCTTGGGCATGGTCAAAGTCCCCGGCTGTAGCTCCGCGCGAGCGGAGAGCGCGCGATGCGATCCACGAAATCGAGGATCGATCCTTCGGTGGTCAGAACGTGAAAACGGGCCTGTTCCAGCCGGCGCAGCACCGGCGGGCCAATCTGGGCCGTCAGGATCACCGCACAGTCCGAAAGCGCCCCGCCGATCCGATCGAGCAACTCCCAGTCGTGCTCCAGTGTGTCGCAGAGGGCCGACAGGTTCCGGACCTCGACGAAACTCGTCCGGTGTCCGTTGATCTCGTAGATATAAAACGTCGTGGCCCGGCCGAAGTGGCGGTTGACGGTAACGCCGTCGGTGGTCGTGACAGCCACACGAAAGTGGTTCGCACCCTGGCCGGCGGCAGGCGGCGAAGCGGTCGTTTGGGAAGCGGTGCTCATGATTTTCGCCCGGTCATCCGTGGGAGAAGGTCTGCGCCGCCAGCGGCCCGCCATAGAGTTGTGCTGCGAAATCCTGCTGCCCCGGGATCCCACAGGCGTCTGCCCGGCATCGGCGACAGTGCCGGAAAATCGGGAGGAAGATCTCCGCATCCCGCTGCGCCTTGAAGAGGGCCTTGAAATCCGGCTCCGGCACATGCGCGAGCTCGTGCTGGGGAATGAGCGGTATCAGGTTCAGCATGCTCGCCCCCGCCTCCTTCACCGCAGCCGCGGTCTCGGCCACGTGCCCGTCATTGATCCCCGGCACGAGAACCATGTTGATCTTGATGAAAATCCCGGAGGCATGGGCCGAGCGAATGCCGGCCAGTTGCCGCTCGATCAAAAGCGCAGCCCCGCGTTCGTCATGATGCACCCGGCCGGTTTCGTCGACCACGCGGCTGACAATCTTTCCTACAACCTCCGGATCGACCCCGTTGACAGTGACAGTAACGGTGGAAACGCCGGCCTCGACCAGAGCCCCGACTTTTTCCTCAAGCCGCAGGCCATTCGTGCTCAGGCATTTTATCAGCCGGGGAAACTCAAGATCGATCAGGCGAAACGCCTGAACGGCATGATCCGTGGCCAGCGTGTCCCCCGGCCCGGCAATCCCCACCACGGTGATTGCAGGACAGAGCTCCAGCGCCCTTGCCACGTAGTGTATGGCCTCGGTCGGCCGGAGAATGCGCCCGGTCACTCCGGGCCTTGATTCGTCGCGGTTGAACGCCCGCCGGCAGAACCGGCATTGGATATTGCATGCCGGCGACACAGGCAGGTGCATCCGGCCGGAGGTGCCATGAGCGGTTCCGCCCAGACACGGGTGCCGGTTGGCGAGATCGCGATGGCGCTCATCGGCCGGCGCCGCCTCCCGCGGCCTGCTCGCTGTCATGGTGTCCGAGGCGATCATTGCTGGTCGTCGAGGGTTGTCCCGCGCACGCGCGCGAAAGGATCGTGAAGGACGGCCGCCTCGGTCTCGTCGACCGATGGCTCGTCGGAGGATTCAGCCGCGTCCCGAAGGACGCCGTCATGCAAATCGAGCCGGATGTCCGCCTCATTCGCCAGCGCCCGGTCATGCGTTACGATCACAAGCGCATGCCCGCGCGCGGGCAACCCGAGCAGGAATTCGGCAATCTGACCCGCCCGCCGCGGGTCCAGATCGTTCGTAGGCTCGTCAGCGAGGATAAACGGCGGCTCCAGCACAAGAGCCCGCGCCAGCGCGACCCGCCTTCGCTGGCCCAGGCTCAGCATATGAGGCAGGTGATTTTCACGATTACCCAGCCCAAGCCCGGCGAGCAGGCTTCGCGCATAGTCGCGGCGCCCGCGCCCGCTGCCCGCAATCAGGGCGGGGACCAGCACGTTGTCCAGAACTGGGAGCGATCCCACGAGGTGTGTCGCCTGAAACACGTATCCAAAGAATTGATTTCTCAGCCGCGAACGCTCCCGGTCGGACAGGCTGGAAGTCTCGGAGCCGGCGACCCAGACCTCGCCGGCGTCCGGTTTGAGCAAAAGCGCGAGAATCGAGAGCAGCGTCGTCTTGCCGCTGCCGGAGGGTCCGGTGATGCTGACCGATTCACCGGACCGGATGCACAAATTCACATCGCGCAAGATCGGATCCGTGCCGAAGGATCGCCGCACACCGCGCGCTTCCAAAAATGTGGTGGCGCTTACCATCAGTCGATGTCTCCTTGCGCCATCGTCAGCGCCGGTTCCAGCCGCGCAACTTTCACCGCCGGCACTGCGGCCGAGGCAATCCCAACGAGCACGTACAGGACCACGGCGAGGCTGGCCGCCACCGCCAGCAGCTCTGCTGACGGCGGAACGAACGGGAACGCATTTTGCGCCGCGAGCCGGCTGAGCCCCCAGCAAAAGAAGGCATAGCCAAGCGGCAGCCCGACGATCGCCCCGCTTCCGCTCAAGACAACCGCCTCGCCGACCACAAAAGCGACCGTTCTCGAACGGCTGGCGCCGAGCGCCCGATACAGAGCCCACTCGCCTTTCCGGTCCCAGGCCACGGAGGCAAAATGGGAGACCAGATACACGATGCCCCCGATCGCCGTGATGGCGCCGGCCGCCGCCAGAACAAGGATGAATGCGTCGGTCAGCTTCTTGAAGCGCTGGAAGGTCTCGCCGGCGCGAATGACTTTGACCGGCCCGATGCGTTCCAATTCCTCGGCGATCCGGGGGATATCCCCCTCGGACTCGACCTCCACCAGGATGGCCGAGATCAGGTTCTCGGGCCTGCCTGCCTCTTTCCAAAGAAACTGCAAGGCCTCGGACTTGCCTGCGATCTTCCGCGCGGTGTCAATTGGCATCAGGATCGAGTAATCCAAGGCCGTGCCTGACGGCTCCAAACGGAAACCGACCTTAAAAATTCCCCCAAGCAGTTCAACCAACGATCCCCGTTTCCCGACCCCGCCGAGCAGGCGGCCGCCGACGATCACTTCGTCGGATTGCAGCGAGGGCACACCTTCCCTGGACATGGCCGCGAGGCGGGATACCACGCCTGCCTCGATGCCGACCAGGCGGATTTCGGTGTCAACCGAGCAGCATTCCAATCGGAGGGACTGGGTGAAGAACTGTGTCTCCGTCCGCCGGACGCCCGGTATGGCCTTCACCTTGTCTCCCAGGCCGCGGTCCATGTAGACGTTGAGCGGCGACCCGGCGAACAACGCGCGGTCCGGGTCGACGATCGCCGTCGCCGGCACGACCAGCAAATCCGCCCCCAGCCTTTGGCGGCCGAGTTCGAGCCCTTGTTGCAGGCCACGCTGCAAAAGAACCGCGGCAAACAGCAGCCCGACTCCCAACCCGACCGCCAGGATGGTCGCCGTGGACTGCCACCGGCGGCGGAGCAATCCAGCCAAGATCAGCCGAATCATGGCCGCCCCCCGGGCGCAGGCCCTTTTTCATCAGCCTGTCCGCCCGGCGCAGCCTCCCATGGATCGGGCAGGTCGGCCTGAGCGGCGCGTTCGCGAACCGCGATGCCCACGCTGCGAAGCAACAACCCGATCGATGCTGCCAGCAACACGGTTGCCGTAATCGCGGTCGCAAGCGCCGTCTGGTGGCAGGACATGTCGGCCCGGCGGCAGATTCCCAGCGCCCAGGGCAGCGGCGCCGCCAGCACGCCCAAAGCAAGCGCGGCCAACAAGACTGCGAAGACAATCCGAGCGGACGCGTTTCGTATCCGCCACGACGCAATCGACACCGCCAGCGCGACAAGGGCCAGCCCGCTTGTCACGGCAAACGTGTGGTTGCAGTGATGGCTCGTCGACTCGAACGTGAGCCGGCCTCCGCAGGCGGGGAAAACCTGGGGCGCGAGGAGAATGGCGACAGCGCTGCCGAGCGCTGTGAGATGGAGGGCACGCGCGACATTGTTTCCCGGTTGGATCGGTTCACTCATCGGAACGTGGCGCGTCAGATCTCGTAGCTGAATTGCGCCTTGGTCTGCAGCTGGAACTCCGTCAGGATCTCCTTCCGCAGGGCTTGAAACGCGGGATCCTCGCGATTCCGGGGACGGGCCAGGTTGATCGGAATGATCTTCTTCACGCGGCCCGGGCGGGAGGACATCAACGCGACGGTATCGCTCAGGTAGACCGCCTCCTCCACGTCGTGGGTCACCATGACCATCGTCACTTTCTCGCGCCGCCAGATCTTCTCGATCTCGTTCTGCATGTGGATGCGGGTCATCGCATCGAGCGCGCCGAGGGGTTCGTCCAGCACGAGGATCTTCGGCTTGTTGACCAGAGCCCGGGCGATCGCCGCCCGCTGCGCCATGCCGCCCGAGAGTTGGTTGGGATAGGCCTTTTCGAACCCCCTCAGGCCGACCAGATCGACATAATGCTGGATTAGCTGCCGCCGTTCCTGTTCCGCGTGGCGAAAAAGACCGAACCCAACATTCTCCTCGACGGTGAGCCAGGGAAGCAGCCGGTGGTCCTGAAAGACGACGCCCTTGTCCACGCCCGGCCCGCGAATCGGTATTCCCTCCAGGTCGATCTCGCCTTCGTAGTCGAGCTCAAGTCCGGCGATGATCCGCAACAAGGTCGTCTTGCCGCAGCCGCTCGCCCCGACCAGGGTGAGGAACTCGCCCCGCTTGATGCTCAGCTCGATCCCGTCGAGCGCAACGACGGTCTGGCCATCGTTGTCGAACTCCTTTGAGAGTCCGCTGATCTCGACTTCGATGGCTTCGGTTGTGCTCATGATCGATTGGAGGTATCGGGAGGAGGCGGCGCTCAGAATTTCAGAATCTGGACACCGGCGGCGCCCGGTCCCTTGGCAAAATCGAGGTACTTGATCTCCGCAGGAGTGACGCGGTAGAGCACGGTGTCCTCCAACTCGCCTTTTTCGGCCCGGGCTTTGAAGCGCGGACTGCGTGCACTCAAGATCCCGATCGCCTTCTGGCGGTCCGGTTCGGATTTGAGTGCGCTTGCCCGGCCGATGAGGGAAACGTACTTGAACGTCCCGATCTCCTGGCCGTCGTGCTGGAAATAGAACGAGACGGGGGCGCCGTCGCCGATCTGGGCCGCCTTGCCCGAGGTCTTCGCCGTCGAAAAATAGATTTCGAGCCCGTCGGGGGCGAAACCGCCGATCGCGCGGATCACCGGAACGCCGTCTGCCCGCACTGTGGCCAGGGCGGAAACCCGGGTCTTCCCGATATAGTCGGCGACCGTTTGCTGTAGTTCTGTGCTCATGATTTTAATTTTGGTTTGCAGGCCTTTGGAGATTGCCGCGGCTAGCCTTCAAAACCGCGCTTCCAACGGAGGAGCCGGCGTTCCAGCCGGCGCAAGCCGACGTCGACCGAGAAGCCGATGAGGCCGATGATGACGATGACGAGGAGCAACTGGTCCGTCAGAAGCAGTTCCTGCGCCCTCGTCAGAAGGTAACCGAGTCCGTGCCGGCCACCGAGCATCTCCGCGGCGATGATCATGAACCAGGCCATGCCCGCGCCATAGCGGATCCCGACGAAGATGCTGGGAAGCGCGGCGGGCAAAATGACTTTCCGAAGCATGCGCAGCCGCGGATACTCGAAGATCCGGCCAACCTCCACATACTCTCGCGCCACGCTCCGGATGCCCTGCAGCGTGTTCATGAAGACCGGGAAAAAGACCGCCTTGCTGACGACGACGATCTTGCCGGTGTCGCCAGCCCCCGCCCACAGGATGATCAGCGGAAGAAACGCCAACGGCGGCACCTGGCGGATGCTGTTGAGAATCGAACCGATCAACTTGTCGACCGTGCTCGACAGCCCCGCCGCGATGCCGGTCGCCAGTCCAAGTCCGGCGCCAATTGTGAATCCCTCCAGCACCGTGATGCCGCTCACCTTGAGGTCGAGCAGCAGGCGGTCCTTGAAAAGGAGATCATAGAACGCCCTGGCGACGCTGAGCGGCGTCGGCATGAACACCGGGTCAACCCACTGCAGCCGCGTGACAAGGTCCCAGATGACCAGGATTGTCACGGGCACGATGGACTCCAGCACCAAATCCGGCACCCGTCGCGAATGGGATCTGGCAGCCCGGCGGTTCTTTGGACGAGCCGGCGAACGGACGTTCGGGCTTGTGATGAACACACTTGTTTTGGCCTCGGCCAGACTTAGGTCGTTTGCGCTCATGGCTCAGTTGGTCCGGGTGTTCTGCGCCACTACCGCTTCGCCGTGGGGGAGCGTCGAAGAAGCCGTCACGCCCAGCGCGCGGTCGGTCGTATCGGTGTAATACTCGCCGCCCGCAAAGAAGCGGCGGTCGACGAATGCATTCACCTGCTGGTCGGTCAGCGGCTTTGCAGAGTAAAAGTCGTCGCCGTTCTTCACTGCCCAGGCGAGGAAATGGCGCAGGGAGTTGACCTCGTCGTCATAGGAGGGCTGCCCCGCATCGAGGACAATGTGGGAATCGTCCTTGATGATGTAGAGGGCAACCGCCTTGGGAACACGGTATTCGTCGGCCACGATCTCGGCTGCCTCGTCATAGTGGTTTTCCAGGACGATCCATTTGCGCGTCCGATTATAGGCGCGGAAATAGGCCTGTATGAGATCGGGGTTCTGCGAGGCGTACTCGCGCAACGTCAGAACCAGCGCGCGCCCGCCGCCGGTGACGTACTCGCCATCGGGAACGGACGCGGCGATCTCCTTGACGAGCCCCCGGGCGTAGAGCGGCGCAATCACGTAATAGGCCGGATGCGTCGCCAGCGCATCGATCTCGCCGGAAAGGAAGGTGGTCACGGCCGGACTGCCCGTGACGTTGACAAAGCGCACATCGCCCTTCTTGAGGTCCGAGTCGAGTTCGAGGTGCCTGGCCTTCAGCGCTTCGAACGTCGCGAAATAGGGGCACCCCATGCGATTGGTCCCAAGCGACTTGTCCTTCAGGTCGTCGAGCGAATTGATGCTGGACCGCTTCAGCACGATGGTCGTCGCGCGGCGCGGATTGCAGTTCCCGCCCGCCCATACGACCACGAGGTCGAAGCCGTTCGCTCGGTGCTGGAGCGACGGATACGCCATGCGCTGGGCGATGTGGAGATCTCCGCGCTTGAACAGCGCCGCTTCCACGCTGGGAGTGCCGACGGCCCGGATGTCCACCACCTCTGTCGTGGCTCCCTGCCTGGCGAACTCCTCCTGGAGCCAGCCCTTCTTCTGGGCGACCGCGACCCATTCGTTGAGGCCGATCTTGGTCACGCGTTGCTTCGAAGGGAGTGCGGCCGGGAGGCCGGTTCCCTTCGCCACAACGCCACCCGCGTCGGCCGCAAAAGCCGCGGCGGCGAACAGCAAGAGGCCGCCCGCGAATATAGGATATGCCGTTTTCATGGTAGGGGTGTCCGTTCCTGACAGAGGCTTATTGGGCCGGCTTGGTGGCGGCCTCTTTTTGGCTGGCGGCCGCGGCCTGGGCGCGCACGGCGAGTTCGTTGTAGCGGGCGACAAGGTCGGAATATCTTGTGTTGAGCTCGTTGTACGTGGTGACCGCAAGGTTCGCCTTCTCGACCGCCCCCCTGTTCGCGCCGATGAGTTGCTCGCGCTGTTCGAGGAGCGTCTTGATGTTGTCGTCGCGGGAGGCGACGGCCGCCTTGTAGGTTTCCAATGCCTGGTGGAGCCCTTCGACCTGTTTGGTCAGTTGGGCCTTCGTCTCCTCGAGTTTGAAGACCTGGGCCTTCTCCTCCCGGATCTGCACGATCTGGCTGTCGTTTTGCGTCTTCAGCTCGGTTACCTGGACGCGGAAACGGTCGAGATCTTCGTTGGCGCCCGTGATGGATTCGTCCTGCTCGGCGATCTTCTGTTCCTGTCCCGCAAGCGTGCGTTGCAGGCTGTTGATCCGCTGGCGCGCCTCCTTTTCCACATGCCACTGGAAGATGCACAGTCCGCCGATGAGAAGGAGGAAGATTAAGTTGATCAGACTAAGGTGTCGTATCATGGAAGGTCGGGCCGTGGGTTAACGGGCGTGCGCCTCGGGATCGCGCGTCTGGAAGGCGACGTTTTCGATCCCGGCGCCGCGAACGCGGTCCAGCACGGCGATGACGATGCCGTAGCGCACATCGACATCGCCCGTGATGATCACGCGGGTCGCTGCGTTGGCGGCGTGGATCTTGGTCAATTCAGCCTGAAGCTCGTTCCGCCCGATCGGGCGTTTGTCCAAATAGATGCCGCCGGTGACGTCGACGGAGATGGCGAGGGTGTTCGGATGGTTGTCCGGATTGCCGGTCTGGGCGGTGGGCAGACTGACCTTCACACTCTTCGTCGTCGCCATGCTCAGGCTGACCAACATGAAGCTGGCCAGCAGGAAGAACATGATGTCGATCAGAGGAATGATCTGGATGTTGGCCTTTTTCCTGCCGCGGAAGGAATTGGATTGCATGAGTGCTGCAGATTAACGCGCCGAGGTTTCGGGAAACGCCGGCTCTCTCCGGCCGCTCCGCGCCTTCTCGACGAGGAGACGGAGGTTCTTGCCGACCGATTCGAGCTCCGAGCGAAGCTCATCGGCGTAATTCCCCAGGAAGTTGAAGGGGATCAGGGTGAAGATCGCGATGCCCAGGCCAAACGCGGTTGCGATGAGCGCCTCGCCGATGCCGCCGCTGACCTTGGTCACGGCAAGATCCTGGTCGGCGCCCACGAATTTGAAGGAATGCATGATCCCGGTGACCGTGCCCAGAAGACCGAGCAGGGGCGCGAGGGTGACAATCGTGTCCATGACGCTGATAAACCGGCGGGCGGCCTTCAGCTCGCCCTCAGCCCGCACCTCCGCGGCGATGCCGATGTCGATCTCGACGTGTTCAAGACCATAGGCGATGACGCGAAGCCGCGGGTCGGCGGACAAACGGGACCGGGCAAGCGCGCTGGCCTCGTCGCCGCTGGTCAAGACGGCGTAGATCTGCGCCAGCTCGTCCTGATTCCGGGCGCGACGGGCCGAATATAACCAAAAGGCGCGTTCGATCACGACGCCGATCGAGATGAAAGAGAGGCCGAGCAACGGCCACATGATGACGCCACCGTGGATGAAGGTATCGACGATGATGTTGGCAACAGGGAGACTGACAGTACTCATGATAAATGGTTTTTAGTTGAGAACGAAAACGAAGTTCTTGACGAAATAGCCGGCCTCGCCCGACCACCGGCCGCGGTGCATGTTTTGCAGCGCGGCGTTGTCGAGTTCGTTGTGACCGGAACTGCTGCGCACCTTGATGTCGTAGATCTCGCCGGTCGGCGTGGTTTTGAATTCGATCTCCACGCTGCCGGAGATGCGGCGCTGGAGCGCGACCGTCGGATAGTTCAGGATCGGAAGAAGCAGGAAGCGGGCATAGGCCTCGCCGGTGTTGACCGAGATGGGGCCGTTGGACGTTCTGCTCCCGCCGACGGCGCCCGAAGCAAACCTGGCGTCTTTCACGATCCGCACGGGACCTGTGACCGGCAGGGCAAAGGCCACCACGACGTTCGCCGCCACGGCCGAGACTTCAGTGACCTCGGGAAGCGGAGGGAGATCGATATTGGCCGCCAACGCCGGTCCGGAGACTGGCGGAGCCTCGGGCGGCGGAGCCTCGTCCTTGGGCGTGGGCGGCAGGGGCTCGAGCTTCACATCCTCAAGGATCTTGGTAGGCGGCGGTTCGGCCTTTATGTGTCGCACCGGGTCCGGGTTGATCCCGAAGCCGGAGATTCCGGCCACGAGAATATGGATGCACGCCGAGGTGGTGAGCAGGGTTACGAAGATTTCGAACGGGCGCCAATTTGACCTCGAAACACGGGCTGGTTGAACGGGTCGATTTAGAACGTGTGTTGTCCGGACTGGCCGGCGGACCGACCTGACCGGCTGTTCTTGAACGGTGCTGATCATAAAAATGCGGAGTTGCTTAGTTGGTGTGGTTGGGACCGGCCGACGTCGTATTGGCCGGGATCGCCGCGTCGGGCTTGGTCCGGGCGGCGATGCTCTCGTAAATCCCGCCTGCCTCGAAATGCTGCTTCCGGGCGGCGGACCAGGTGCCGAATTCGTCGGCGACCGTGAATAGCTTTATCTCCGGGAAAACCGTCTTTGACTTTGCCGCGGCCGCGGTCAGACGCGGGCGGTACGCATGACGTGCGATGATCGCCTGCGCATCGGCGGAGTAGAGATACTTTAGGAAAGAAACCGTGACGCGCGGCGTGACGTGTTTCTTTGTGTTTTGATCGAGGTACGCCACGGGCGGTTCGACGAGGATGCTCGACGACGGAGTGACGATTTCCAGTTTACGGGGCGTCGGTTGCGCCAGGAGCGCCCGTGCATCGCTTTCCCAAAGGATCAAGACATCGCCGGTCTTTTTGGTGACGAAAGTCTCGACCGATCCGCGGGCGTTTGAATTGAGGACGACCGCGTTGCGGTACAGCTTCGCGACAAAATCCCGCGCCTGGTCGGGGCTCCCGAGCGCATGGCGGGCGTACGTCCAGGCGGAAAGGTAATTCCATTGGCCGCGCCCGCTGGTCTCCGGATTGGGAGTCACCACGGAGACACCGTCCGCGACAAGATCGGACCAGTCGTGAATGTGCTTCGGATTGCCTTTCTCGACGAGGAAGACAACGGCCGTGGTGAACGGCGCGCTGTTGTTTGGGAGCCGCCCCTGCCAGTCGGCGGGAAGCAGCTTCCCCTTGACGGCCAGTTCGTCGATCGCGGACGGATTGTCGAACGATACGATGTCGGGATCGGCGCCGAGGAGGATCGCCCGGACTTCCGTCTCGGTGCTGGCATGGGATTCGTGGACGGTGAGCGTGTAGCCGGTCTTGTGGAGCCAGCGTTCGGCAAAATCCTGGTTGAGATCGGCAAACAGGTCGCGAGACGTCTCGAACGAGGCATTGGTGATCTCCACGACTTTGGGGCCAACGCCGCCTTTCGCCGGCTGCCAATCGCCTTCGAGCCCGAACGCACCCTCGCCCTCGCAGCATCCTGCGGCGCGGGCGGAGATTGGGAGCAAAAGATTCAGCGCGAGGGCCGCAGTGACGAACGGATGGGATTTCATGGCGGAGAAGATGAGTTTCAATCGGTGAGAAGGTGTCGGCAGGCCTCAAGCGGAGTCAGAGAGTCGGCGGCGGGCTGATAAGCCGGCCTGAATTCGCCGCCGTCCCGGTTTGCGCAGAACCCCTTCCCCCTACCGCCGAAGAACCGGGGCAGGAGGAAGGGGCGTCATTGTCAGTGATTGGCTAGAAACGATAGGTTATCCTGCCCGAGACGCCCAGGCGCTGTTGGGGCAGCAGGTAGGTGAAGGTGCCACCGCCGTAGGTGCCACCCGGGGACCAGTTCTTCTGGTCGGTGATGTTCTGGACCGTGAGGTCATAGCGCCACTTTTTGAGCGTGTAGAAGGCGCCCAGATCCAGGTTGTACTGTGTATGCACCGTCACCAGGCGTGTGACCTGCCAGGGCGAGGTCACCCAGGCGCTGGCCTTGACGCCGAATCCGTTGTCGAATTGGTAGGAGGTCCAGCCATTGGCGCTGTTCAGCGGGATTCCGAGAACGCGGTAGTTGCCGCGCACGCCGGAATTAACACCGACGCTGCTGGTCGCGTTGTTTACGATCGTGCTGCCATCGGCAACGAAGCCGTTGTAGTCAGTATAGACGGCGGCGGCCGTTTGATTG
>PMKA01000083.1 GCA_003157575.1 Opitutia bacterium | reverse complement strand
CAAGTGAAAGAGAGCCAGTTCTCCGGCGGCCGCTCGGTCAAAGAGACCTATCGGTTCCTTTACGTCGACATCGACGGCAACCCCATCGCCACCCGCGACGAGTCCTACATCAACGCCGAACGCCACGGCTCCAAGAAGTCCGGCAAGCTGGCCGGAATCGAGCGCCAGCACTGGACCGAGGAGGCCTTCGCCGAAGTCGAGGCCGCTTACGAGGCCGAGGCACGCCGTGGCGCAGAGCCGCAATGGTGGGCGGACGTCAACGTCGGCGACGAATTGCCGCCGGTGATGAAGGGACCGCTGACTGTGGTGGACATCATCAGCATGCACATGGGCTGGGGCTGGGGCGGTTACGGCGTCGGCCCGCTGAAGTTCGCACATCAGCTGCGCAAGCGGATGCCGGCCTTCTACCAGCCCGACGAGTACGGGGTGCCGGACGTGGTGCAGCGGCTGCACTGGGACCCCGACCGCGCCAAGGCGCTGGGTATCCCGGCGCCCTACGACTACGGTCAGATGCGGGCCGCCTGGGTCAGTCACCTGTTGACCAACTGGATCGGTGATGACGGCTGGCTGGTGGAAATGGATCTTCAGATGCGAGGTTTCAACTACCACGGCGACATCCACCGGTGCAGCGGCGCGGTGACCGCCAAGGGTTCAGGCCCGGGTGAGCCGGTGTCGCTGGAGGTCTTCGCCACCAACCAGCGCGACGAGGCCACCACCAAGGGAACGGCGAAGGTGCTGCTGCCGTCGAAAGAGACCGGAGCGGTGGTGTTGCCGGTGCCGGACGAGGAACTGAGACGGCGTGGAGCGCAGGTTGTCTCGCGGGTGTCAGGGAGAGTCGGCGAGGAGATGCGCCGCCTTTACGGCGAGTGACGTCAATGAAGCGAAGGATTTTCGATGCCATCAGCCGCGACCTGGGACTGTGATGGCCCGTCGGTGAACGGGGTTTCGGTCAGCCGCGACGGCGGGCTCCTCCACGTGGTGCTGGACCGACCGGACAAGCTGAACGCCGTCGACACACCGATGCTGAACGAGCTAGCCGCGCGTTTCGGCGACGCGGCTGCCGACGACACGGTCCGCGCGGTAGCGCTGACCGGTGCCGGTCGGGCGTTCTGCTCCGGTGGCGACCTGACGGGCGGAGACACCGACGGCGCCGAGATCGCCGCCAACGAGGTCGTGCAGGCGATCACGGCACTGCCCAAGCCGGTGGTGGCCGGCGTACACGGGCCTGCGGTCGGCTACGGCTGCCCGCTGGCTTTGGCCTGCGACCTGGTGATCGCGGCGCGGTCTGCCTATTTCCAGTTGGCGTTCAGCCGGGTTGGACTGATGCCGGACGGTGGTGCGACGGCGCTGCTGGGGGCGGCGATTGGGCGGCCGCGGGCGGCACGGATGGCACTCACCGCCGAAAAAGTCTCCGCCGCAGCCGCCTTCGAGTGGGGGATGATCTCGCACCTGGTGGAGGACGCCAGCTACGACACCCAGTTGGCAGAGCTACTGCACGCCGTCGCCCACGGGCCGACGCAATCGTATCGGTGGATCAAAAAGGCGCTCGCGGCCGCGACCCTTTCCGAGCTGGCATCGGTGCAGGCCATCGAAGCCGACGGTCAGCTGGCATTGATCCGCACGAACGATTTCCGCGAAGGCGCTCGAGCGTTTCGCGAGCGCCGCCGGCCGGACTTCAAAGGGCTCTGACGTCGAGTCGCACCCGGCAACGACAGCGTTTACATCCCATGACGCGGAAGGACCGCGGAGGCAAACCAGTGAGCTACCTGCCGCCACCCACCCGAGAGGCGTTGATCTCCGAGACCATTCGCTTGCTCGGTCTTTGTGTCGCGGGCATCGTGCTACTCGGCATCGTTGTCTACTACCTGACGGTCTGAGCCTGGCCGGGTCCAATCCCATCTGGATCATTAGAGCCCACGCGATTGCATTCGGCGCCAGCTGGTGTGCTCGCGGGTAGTCCTCCGGCCCGGGCCGGGCAGGACCTGTAGCGAGAAAGTGTGACCTGGATCTCGACAGCTCCTGGATGCACTGATACTCTCGCCAAACATAGTCGCACTATTGAGTCGATTGTCAAGATAAATCGCATGACGAGGGGGCCGGCGTGACCACCGCGGAAGAACGTACCGACGCATGTCCGGTGCTGAACTTCGATTACACCGAGGTCAAGCCCGCCGGAACCTGGATGAAGACGTACGACGAGTTGCGTGCGAAGTTCCCCTGGTTCCGCAACGAGTTCGGTCCCGGCTTCTGGACCGTGGTGAACTACGAGGGGATTCTCCAGATCATGCAGAACCCGGAGGTGTTCTCCAACAGTGTGGTCACCGCACTCGATCCCGAGCCGCCATACAAGTGGATTCCGGAAATGCTCGACGGCAGCGAGCACAAGCAATGGCGAAATCAACTCGGACCGTTGTTCGCGCCGAAGGCAACGGAACGTCTCGAGGGCACTATCCGGGAGCGGGCCGTCGGCCTGATCGATTCGTTCGCCAAACACGGATCCTGTGACTTCATGGCCGAATTCGCGCAACGCTTCCCGACCACGATCTTCCTCGAGCTGATGGGCCTGCCCGTCCACGAACTCGACCAATTCATGGCCTGGGAGCACGACATCCTGCATCTCGACCAGGGCAGTGAAAGCGGCCAGCAGAAGCAGCTCGCCGCGATGATGGCGGCGGTGGGCCGGTTCTCCGAGGTCATCGCGGAGCGGCGGGAACAACCACAGGACGACATCATAAGCAAGGCCCTGCACTACGAGATCGACGGTAAGCCGGTTACGGACGCCGACCTGCTTTCCTTCTGTCTGCTCATGTTCATCGCGGGGCTGGACACCGTATCGGTCACCCTGGGCTGGATCTTTCTGCACCTGGCGCGCAACGACCGCGACCGCGAGCACATCATCGCCGAGCCTGGCGTCATCAACTCGGCGGTGGAAGAGTTCCTGCGTGCCTACGCAATCGTCATTCCGGCGCGAAAGGTGATGAAAGACATCGATATTCAAGGCTGCCCGATGAAGGCCGGCGACATGGTGAACATCCCGCTGATTGCTGCCACCCGCGATGAGAAGGCATGTCCCGATGCCGATACGATAGACATCACGCGAAAGCCCAACCGTCACATCGGTTTCGGGGCTGGACCACACCGTTGCTTGGGATCACACCTAGCGCGGGTTGAGCTGCAGATCGCACTGCAGGAGTGGCACAAGCGAATCCCCAACTATCGGGTAGCCGACGGCGCCGATCTTCAGGAAAGCGGCGGCCAGCTCGGACTGAACTC
>PMKA01000016.1 GCA_003157575.1 Opitutia bacterium | reverse complement strand
CCGGGCGGCAGGCAGTCGATGACGTCCATGAGTTCCACGAACTCCTCGTCCTGCTCGGCGCCCACCTTGGAGGAGACGAAAAGCGCGAGATGGCCGATCTTGTGGTTCAGGCAGTACAGGATCGTCTGACATCTTGCGCGAATGTCGTCGACATCCCGATACAGCTCGAGGATCCAGCCGAGCGCCTGCGACGGCGGACTGATGTTGTCGCCCGTCGAGGTGAACACAATGATTGGGGAGGTGACGTTGCGAACGTCGAACGTCACGCCATCATGCGAATGCAACTGGTTGCGGGTCAATTTATCGCCGATGAAAAGGTTGTCCACCAGGTACTGCAGCTCGTCGCCGTTCAGCTGAATGAAATCGCCCCACCACTTCTCGAACTCGAGGTAGCGCTGCCCGTCCGTGTCGACCTCGGTGTAGACTTGATATTGTTTGCCCCAAAGCCAGTTTGCCGGGCCCAGAACGTCGAAGTTCAAAACCAGCCAGGCCCCATCGAAGATTCCGTCTCCGAGGTCGCTGGTCAAGGCGGTGAGCCAGCTGCCGCCGAGAAGACCGCCGAGATAGCGCATCGGATTCTTCCCGTGCACGCCCTGCCAGTAGGACATAGGCGAGCCGACGACCAGACAAGGCCCGAACAAATCGGGGCGCAACATGGCCACCATCAGCGTCTGGTAACCTGCCTGGCAATTGCCAATGGCGAAGGGTCGTGGCGCATTCGGATGGAGTTCGACCACCCGTTCGAAAAACTTCACCTGTCCTTCGACGACGTCCAGAAATTGCTGACCGGGCGCGGGCGCCGATCCGAAGCCAATGAAGTAAACGGGATGGCCGGCGCGCAGCGCGTCGCCGATCTCGCTCTCCGTCTTGAAGCCCCCAATGCCCGGCCCTTCACCTGCCCGTGGATCCACCACCACGACCGGTCTTTTACGCGGGTCAATCGCGACCCCGTTCGGCGGCAGGATTCGCAAGAGCGAATAGTTCATCGGCCGTGGCAATGAACGTCCACTCATCACCAACTCATGCTCGTAGTGGAGCACGGTCGCCATCGGTCTCGAGGTGATCTCGATCTCTTCGTCGCCGCGCCGGCGCAGAATATCGAGGAAAAGAACATTGCGCTGGAAAGCATCGATCAGATATTCCGGCAGTGGCCCCATCAAGTTCGTCGGAGGCGTCGAGCCGGAATTTGGTCGCGCGAGCGGTTCGACCTGAAACCGGCCCGGCTGCGATGCGGCCTTCGACATGCGCTGAAGTGACATTTTGAGGTCCTGCGATGTTCATCCACCAAGAGAAGCTTGGGCCGATAGACGGTTTGGTTCAGGAAGCTTCGGCAATCCCGCATGCCGACGCTTGATGGCTCTTCTTGAAAATCTGCGGTGCGCTCAGTTCAACCCCGCACGGACCACGCGACCATTGGGAGAGGCCGCAGGCGCATGTTGGGCCGGAAACCATTCAATTGTAGTAAAGCGCCGCCCCGCGCGCCCATCATGGAATTCGCGCCACGGATCATTCACGAGGCGCGAAACGCCGGGCATGCGAAATTCGCAGGGAGGTACTCGCGCCTCGGCACCCACAATTCGCGGTCTTTTGCCCCGCTCCACGGCTCTATTGAAGCGCGGGTCCGATCACGACGGCTGAATTCGCCTTTGGACGGGCCGCCTGCACCCAAGCGAACATCGTCGACGGTTTCGGCGTCACGCCGGCAAGTCCTAGGCGTAGACCGGCTGTGCGGCGGGTTCGATCGATTTCTCGCCCTCATGCACGTCAAGCCTTGCAGGCCGGAGGCTTTCGAGAACGGTTCTGGCGCGCGCCGACTCTTCTGCCGACCCATGCGCCATGACGAGATAGTGGTCGCTCTTCAAAACCCCTTCATATGCAATCACGCTGTCTTTCGGGATGCCGATGCTATAGAGAGCGGCGCTCAACGCGCTGACACCGCCGACCACGACCGCGCCCTCTATCGCGGAAACGGCGATGACGGCCAGGTAGCCAAGCACGACCACGTGACCGACGACCGGCACGAACAGAAATAGCCCGCCGAGCCAGCCCCACAGGGTGCCCCAAAAAACGCCTTGCTTGCCCCAGAACTTGACTCGATCTCCGGTGTTGTAGAAGCCGACGATCTTCTCGTCGACGTGATATCCCCTGCCGACGACACTCAGCTGCTTGATGTCGATGCCGGCTTCGGCGAGTTTTTTTACGGCTCGTTCCGCCGCCTGATGATCGGCGAAAACGGCGACGACCGTGTTGTCTTTTGTCATTTGACGCTCCTTCGGGAAGAAACTGCTCCGCGCGAGACTTTCGCTGATCCACTCGGGCGCGGAAACGAGCCCGAAAGCCCCAAGCGCCTTAGTCGGCCGACAAAACGATAGCCCGCATTGTTCGTGTGAAGACAGCCTCGGAAACTACTCAGCTATACGTGCTCCGGGGCCATGAGCGCTGGCGGGGCGCGTCATGCAAACCATTTCCGCAGTTGCATGCGAAGTCGCCGGTCGCCGACGCTCGCGACGGACGCCAGAACCTCGCCACGCAGGCAAACTGCTCAAACCGACACGTTTCCCAGGCACCGACATCATTGCTGGAAAGGCGCGCCTTCTCTCGCCAGGGCCAACCGATTGACATAGGCTGTCTTGCCGTCGACACGAACAACACACCAGCTGCCTCTCCAGCCCTTCGAGCAAGACGAGACATTGACCTGTGTGGACGGCGGAATCGTCGAAATCACTCCCCACCTGGCGCCTGGTCCCGAGCGCACGTTCGTCGTATCCGTCGTAACGAGTGGGTCAACCATGACGGTATTGCCGATAGGGGCCAATGCCGACGCATGCACAAAGCCAATCTTGTCTTCAAATTGCACCTGGCACCAGGCGCGCTTCCAGCCTTGCCCGCAATTTTGCACGTTGATTTCCGTGTCCGCCTCGATCACCCCAATCACGGGCCACTTCGGTCCTGGACCCGCTCGCACATTCACGGGATCTGTAATTGCGCTTGGAGCGGCGACAGCGAAGCCGACTGCGGCAAATAGGCTCGCCACGGCGAGAAATGGGACGAATTACGTTCGCATGATTTCCTCCATCACTTGAGAGAACAGCCACATTGCGACTTATGAAAAGCCGCCGATTTGCACCGGCCGGTCCTTTCGAGGCGCCCGCGGCACACTACTCAGACGCCGGTTCACGATGATAGCTTCGGATACTACTCACGCAGGAAACCATTGCGGGGCGGTTCGCATGCGCGCGTTCGCAAAAGCACGGGTGCCGGCGCCGAAACCGCCTGGTCGCCTGTGCGATGATGTTTCTTTGCGCACCAGAAGCCCTCGTTCGCCGATCCAGGTGAGTAGATTCCGCCGCTATCGCTTTCACCTACCTGCTCCCTAATGTCGTCGTGCTGACTCTCCAGCTTTCGAGATCGCCCAACCGGCGATGACGACAAGGCTCCGGCAAAGGGTTTGGCATAAGGAAGGTTTGGAACGATGTTTCCCACGCGAAACGGCACCACACATCTCCGCCCAAACCTGGGCGAAGCAATCAACGAGATCAAAAAGCATCTCGCCATCAGGCATCCGCTGCGATTCATGCTCGCAGCGGCAGTGATCCTTGTTTTGGCGCTGGCGATTTTTCCAGGCTACGTCGAGAAATGGTTGTGGATGCGGCAACTCGATTACGCCAACATCTTCTGGACGCTTTTATCGGTTCGCTGGGGGATGTTCTTAGCGGCATTTCTGATCACGTTTCTCTTCCTCTGGCTCAACCTGCGTCATGCCGCCAAAACAAGCGGCGATTACAGCATATCCGGCCAAGCTGGAGCGACCGGTGTCTGGTCGAGAGGCAATGTGGAGGCGCGAGGCGGACTGGCTTTCTCGCCACGCCTGATGATGGTGGATATCGCCTTGGCGAGCGCTGCGGCCGCACTGCTCTTTGGCGCCGCCTACTATGCCGAATGGGATAGCTTCATTCGCTTTCGCTTCGGCGGAACATTTGGCGTTTCCGATCCGCTCTTTGGAACCGATGTCGGGTTTTACGTGTTTCGTCTGCCTTTTTACGAACTGCTGCAGACGAGCGTGACGCTGCTGTCCGCTTTGGCGCTCATGCTCGTCCTGATGACCTATCTGTTTTTCGGTGCTGTCCTGGTGAAAGACAGCGGGAAAATCGCGGCGAGCGACAATGCGTCACGGCATCTCTCCGGGCTTCTCTTCATTTTGGTGGCCGCCTGGGGATGGGGCTTTTACCTCAGTCACTTCGAACTGCTATATTCGACACAGGGCGTCGTCTACGGAGCCGGCTTTACGGCCGATCACGTGACACGGTTGGCGCTGTGGGTGATGGTCGCAGCCTCTGTCGTGGCTTGCCTCCTGCTCGCTCTGAATTTCGTTCGACCAAATCTGAAAACATTCGCGGCGGGCGCTGGCGGCTACGTGGCGCTGTGGCTCATCGGAATGGTGGTGACGCCCTGGTGCGTTCAAACATTTATCGTGCAACCCAATGAACTCGCGCTCGAA
>PMKA01000513.1 GCA_003157575.1 Opitutia bacterium | reverse complement strand
GTTGGTCGTGTCGTTGAGCGGGATATGGAAGAGAACGCGAATAAACAGGTTTGCGAGCCGGTTGATGAGGAGTTTGATGTGCGGATAGCCGGTCACCCGGCCGCCCGTCACGAATCGGCTTCCGAAAACACAGTCCCAGCCTTCGTTGAGCATGCGCCAGTACTTGACTGTGTCGGCGGGAGAATCCGAGGCGTCGGCCATCATGATCACGCAGGCGTCGCCCNNCACCACGACGATCTCGTGCGGGATGTCCGCCTGGCAGAGGGTCCGGTGGAGATCCCGGAGCGTGGCGGGCAGGGAGCCCTCCTCGTCACGGGCAGGCATGATGACCGAGAGAAGCGTCAGGGGTGGTGCTTGGTCGGACATGTTGGCAGGGTGATCGTTTGTGCCTCGGAAATGGATTCTGCTGTGGCGGTTCAGGAACAGATGCCGGTTGGCCGGCCTTTACAGGGGCGCCGACAGGTCCAGCCATCCCGGATGCGCCCGTGCGTGGGCCGCGATCTCGCCGAGGATGGTGTTGACCGGTGTTTCGGGCTGCCAGCGCCAGAGCCGCGTTGCCCTGGCGTGATCGAGGACGATCCACGGGATGTCGAACGGACGGGGAGTGCCGTCCGGGATCACCTCCTGGGCGCCGAATTCGCGGGTGCACCAGTCGCTGAGCTGTCGCAACGATGTGGCCGAGGCGATGCCGCCCGATACGTTTATCACCCGGTCGGCCACGGGGATTGCCGGTGCGGCGAACTGCTGTTCCAAAAGAGGCGCGAGGTCGCGCGGATGCAGACAATCGCGCACCTGGTGGCCATTGCCGCCGAATCCAAGGTATCTCAACGGCCGGCGCTGGAGCCAGGCGTTGAGCCAATAGGCGAAGATCCCCTGGTCGGCACGGCCAAACTGCCCTGCTCCCGCCATCACTCCGCATCGATTGACAAAGACAGGGAATCCGAACGATTCGCCGTATTCCAGAGCCAGGGTTTCGGAGGCGAGTTTCGTTGCGCCGTAGAGCGATATCGGGGCGGACGTGGAAAAGGTCTCATCGATCCCGGCGGAGGAGATGCCCGCCGGCAGCGGAAGGCCGGGTGCGGGCCTGAATGCGTCGTTCTCCACGACGACCGGAAGCGATGCCAGCGGGGTAATCGCATATACCCGGCTGGTGCTCAGCAACACGAGGCCGGCGCGGCGTTGCCGGCAGCATTCCAAAAGATTGACCGTGCCCAGGAGGTTGTGCTCGACGAGCTGGCGGCTGCTGGTGCGGCCGTCGATTCCGGCAAGGACGCTTGGATTCGCCGCTGCGTCGATGACCCAGTCGGCGTCGGGCAGTTCCGCCAGGTCGCTTGCGGCGCGCATGTCCGCATGGTACAGGCGCACGCCGAGCCGTTTGAGTTCCGCCCGGTTTGTTTCGCTCCCCGGGCGGATGAAATTGTCAAAGCCGGCGATCTGCCTGTTGGACCCCCGCTCCAGCAATGCCCTGGCGACGGCGCCGCCCACAAAGCCGCAGATGCCGGAGATCAGAATTCTCATCGTCAACCAGAGAAACAGGATCGCCTTCGCAGGGAAAGAGGGAAGTGATCCGGCTCAACGGCTGCGCCGCTTCCAGGCCTCAACGATCTGCCGCACTGTTTCCTCCAGACTGACGCTGATATCCCATTGCGGATAATGGGTGCGCATCTTGCGCAGGTCCGAATAGTAGCAGATGTGGTCACCGATCCGGTTCTGGTCCGTGTAGACGGAGACCTGCTTCCTGCCGGTGTATTTCTCGGCGAGGCCGAACGCCTCGATGATGGAGCATGAATTGGCCTTGCCGCCGCCGAGATTATAAACCTGCCCGATCCTTGGCGCCGCGACAAAAGCGGCCATAAAGCGGGCCACGTCGAGCGCATGGATGTTGTCGCGCACCTGCTTGCTCTTGTAGCCGAACACACGGTATTCGCGGCCCTCAAGGTTGCACTTCACGAGGTAGCTCAAGAAACCGTGGAGTTCAACCCCCGTGTGGTTGGGGCCGGTGAGGCAGCCGCCGCGGAGGCAGCAGGTCGGCATTCCGAAGTAACGGCCATACTCCTGCACCATGACGTCCGCCGCCACCTTTGAGGCGCCGAACAGCGAATGTTTTGACTGGTCGATCGAGAATGTCTCCGGAATGCCGTGAACGTACGCCGGGTCGGCGTAATCCCAACGCGTGTCGAGTTCGACGAGCCTGATCAGATTGGGCGCGTCCCCGTAGACCTTGTTGGTCGACATGTTGACAAACGGCGATTCGGGGCACGCCTGACGCGCCGCCTCCAGGAGGTTCAGAGTGCCGCCGGCATTCGTGTCGAAATCGTCGAAAGGAATGGCGGCCGCCCGGTCGTGGCTCGGCTGGGCTGCCGTATGAACGATCGCCGCGGGCTTGAGCTCGCGGACGAGCGCAAGCACGCCGGCGCGATCGCGGATGTCGAGCTCGTGGTGGACGAATCCCGGCAGGCTTTCCTGCAGCCGCCGCTGATTCCAGCGCGTGTCACCCTGCGGTCCGAAGAACACCGCCCGCTGGTTGTTGTCGAGGCCGTGGATCTGATAGCCAAGTTCGCGTGCGAAATAGGAGCAAACCTCAGAACCGATCAGACCCGACGAGCCGGTAACAAGGATCGTTTTTGACATGACTGGACGATGAAAGCTCCCGGATTCCGGGCAAGCCAATCCGAATCAGCAAGACGATGGCGCCGAGCGCCCTTATGGATACAGGGCCGCCGGTGATTGCTGGCGCTCGTCGTTACAGCGGGCCAAAGCGGGCTTTGGCCCACGCAACCAGCCAGGTGAGCGGATCGCGAAACATCCGGACCTTCTTTCCTTGTTGAAATGAACGCGAACGGTAAGTGATCGGAATTTCGATCGGCCGGTAGCCTTTGCGAATGAGTTTGATCAGCAGCTCCCAGTCAAAGTCGAAGCGATTGCAGGTGAACGTCAGGCCGTTCAGGCAACCGCGTCGGAAGACCTTGTACATCGTGAACGGATCCTTCAGCCAGATTCCGAGCGAACCGTTGATCAGGAGAGTGAACGTCCAATGCGCCACTTTGAGCACGAAGGCCTGGAAGGGCTGGTCATTGAATTTCCGGATG
>PMKA01000028.1 GCA_003157575.1 Opitutia bacterium | reverse complement strand
AACAGCGCATAGGCCGAGCCGGCGACGAATCCATTGATGATCTGCTGGGCGAACATGAAGGGCCTGAACCGCGTTTCGAATGTCCGCCATAGACGCCGAGCCGATCCTCATTCGTCAAGGGGCGAATGGCGGATTGGGGCGCCGCATCGCCCTTCAGTTACGAAAATTTCGCGCCGAATTCACAGGAACGACAGGACCGCAAAGTCCGCCCAGTTCGCCTCCCAGGGGCTATCCGAGGCGGCGTAGGGCGTCCCGATTTGCACGCCAGCCGGAGTCGCCGTGAGCGCGGCGAAAAACGCCGGGCCGTCGTCGCGATAGAGCATCAGATAGGGCATTCCGCCGAACTGGAACGCCCGAATCTGCGACCACGCTTGCGGCTGCCAGCCGATCAGCGGCTGAGTCGCATCGTTCTTCGGACCGCTTTCCCCCGCGACGATCGGCGCAACGCAGGCTGCTTTGTCGCTCAGGCGGTAGAAGAAGAAATAGGGCGCCAGGCCGCCGAGGTCGAAGACCGCGATCTGCGTCCAGTCTTGCTCCCACCCGCCGATGAAATAAGGCTGACCGTTCTGAGGACCGTTGGCGCCGGAAACGAGCGGCGCCACCCACGCGGTAGGCTGTTTGCTCTGCCGGTAGAGAAGGACATAGGGCTGGCCGCGAAACGTGAAACCGTCCACCTGCGTCCAGTCGTTCTCCCAACCGCCGATGACATAGCCCTTTCCATTCTGCGGCCCGAACTGGCCCATCACGATGGGCGCTACCCAGGCCAGGCCGTCATTCCGGTAGAGCAGGAGGAAGGGGTCTCCGGCCGCGTCATTGATACCGGTAATCCGGAACCAGTCGTTTTCCCAGCCGCCGATCGGATGAGTCTTGCCGTTCGTCGGCCGGCCCGCCCCGTCCGCCACTATCGGCGCCGAGAAAGCTGCGCCGCTCCGGGAGTAAGAAACAAGTTGACGCTCGCCCGGTTGAAGGACCAGCGGAAGCGAAGGGAAGCTCACCAGAATCGAGACCCAGTCGGAATAGTCCCAATCGATGCCGGCGCCAAATACGTCAGTCTTCTGGCCGCCCTTCACCCTGAATACGTAAGTCGAGGACGCCGGTACGCCATCGACGGGGTATACGTTGGGACTCGAATCGATTTGTTGGCTCGAAGGGGTCTGGGCGTCGAGCGTGGTCCCAGGCCCCCATACGATCAGAATCTTGTCATATACGACCGGGTTGACCCAAATCAGCCGCGCTTCCCAAGCGTTTCCTTTGATGCCCACCCCGCAATTGAGATCCTCCGGACTGCTGATGTTGGCCATGAACGTTCCCCCGCTGAAAAGGCATTTCGTTTCGAACGACCGTCGACGAAGTGTGACGGAAAACCTGTTAGCCGACATCCGCCAGATCGCTGCCGGCTAAGGCCCAGATTGCGACCGTTTCGCGCTCCTGGCAAGCCCGAACAGTCCGCCTGACCGCCGCCAACCCGTCGGCCGACGGCGCCGGGGCTGGCCGAAGCCAAGGCGAACGTTGAGAGCGCAGAACTTTTCGCAATCAAGACCCACTACTCCTGTGGGTTCTAACGAACGCGCAACGCCGAACATCAAAGCCAAGCGCGAACAGCGCATAGGCCGAGCCGGCGACCAATCCATTGATGATCTGCTGGTCGAACATTGAGAGCCCGAACTGCCGGTTGTTCTGGTTGGATCTTCGCAATCGGCCCAAGAAAGAGCAATGACTGGCCGGGAAGCCGACCGGTTGTTTTGACGGGGACGGGCCGGAAGCGCGTGGGAAGAGAAATTCGGGTCCACGTTGCGGAACCCGAAGTGATCATGTAGCATTTCCTTGGCTGACCGTTGGCCAGCTTTGCGAACGGCCACGGCGAATGATTTAAGAGCCGAAAAGTTTCTCTCTGAAGAACGTCTGTCGACATGACTGACCGATGACAGGTCGCGGTAACGCACTTCACTCGGGGGTAAAAATGCCTGACGGCCCTCTCCGCTCCGCGAAACGTCGAGCCCTCGTCTCATGGGTCGGGGAGCCGGCCGCAAAATCTTTCAGCCCGGCGCGCGGACGCCTGACGACGCTCCTTGCCGTCATGCTCGCTGGGATGACTCTGCTGTTCGGGCTCTTGGGTTCTGCAACCGCCGCGGAGCCGGAGACGTCGCCCGAGACGCCGCGCTCAACGGAATCCGCAATTCCCCGGACGCCGGAGCACCACAAGCCGACGCCGGAGCAACTGGAGGATTGGCGCCAGTCGATCGTCAAAACCCCGCAGCCAAACGCCGGCTGCTTCAGGGCGGAATATCCTGACAAAGAGTGGCGCTCGGTCCCCTGTAAAAAGCCGCCCAACAAACTCTATCTGCCGAAAACCCTGGTCCAGCAGGTGGGCAACGGCCCGGATTTCTCCGCGACGGTGACCGGCCTCATCTCGGAGGCCGAGGGCTCGTTCGAGCCGGGAACATCCGTCGCGAGCGAATGCGCCGTCCAGTGCCCGAAAGGCAGTTGCCCGGCCAATCCGACCTGCTCCGGCTCCACCGCCACCAACGAATATTCGCTTCAGGTCAACACCCAGACGTTCAAGACCAGCACATGCGCCGGCTCGCCGGGCGGCGTAGACGGCGGTTGCCTCGGCTGGCAGCAGTTCGTCTATTCCTCCTCCGGCGGCGGGTTTATCCAGTACTGGCTGGAAACCTACGGGCCGGCGGGCACAAGCTGCCCGAAACCACAAGGCAAGAGCTGCAAGGCCGGCTCCGTCTCGAGCGATGGCTGGTGTCCGTTTTCCTTCAACCCCGGAGGCTCGGTCTATTGCGTGGTCAACGCGGCAAGCGGCGCGCCGGCGCCGGCGGAGCCGATCACGTCGCTGCCGGATCTGAAACTCGACGGCGCTGCGGCCGGCGCGATCGGGCCGAATGACACCATCATCGTCACGACGCCGGGCGGCGTCGTCAATTCGGCCCCCGGCAACAATTATTTTCCCGATCTCGGCCAGAAATGGCAGACCGTCGAATTCAACGTCTTCGGCGATGGCGGCGGCGACCAGGCGGTGTTCAGCGCGGGGACGACAGTCGGGGTGCGCACGCAGGTCGATAGCGGATCGACGATCGCGCCGACCTGCAACAATGAGAGTTTCACCGGCGAATC
>PMKA01000015.1:3196-3352 GCA_003157575.1 Opitutia bacterium | reverse complement strand
CCGCGACGACCTGATGGACGAGTATCGGAACCTGAGCTCCCAGGGATACCGGGTCCTTGCGATCGCGTATCGTGAGTTCGACCGCACCAAACAGGTGTTTTCCGTCGCGGATGAATCCGAGCTGGTCCTCCTGGGCTACATCGCGTTCTTCGATCC
>PMKA01000015.1:0-3094 GCA_003157575.1 Opitutia bacterium | reverse complement strand
GGAGAAGGTCATCAAGACGCTGCGTGCCGCCGGCCACGTGGTGGGTTTCCTGGGCGACGGAATCAACGATGTGCTGGCGATGAAAGCGGCCGACGTGGGCATTTCGGTGGACACGGCCGTCGATGTGGCGAAGGAGTCGGCGGACATCATTCTCCTCGAGCGGAGCCTCCTTGTGCTCGAGGACGGCATCATGGAAGGGCGGAAGGTCTTCGGGAACATCATCAAGTACCTGAAGATGGGGGCCAGCTCCAACTTTGGAAACATGTTCAGCGTCGTCGGCGGCTCCTATTTCCTTCCGTTCCTGCCGATGGCGCCGGTGCAGGTGCTCGTCAACAATCTGCTCTACGATTTCTCCCAGGTGGGCATCCCGCTCGACAATGTCGACCAGGAGTACCTGATGAAGCCGCGGCGCTGGAACATGCGCAGCATTCGCAATTTCATTTTTTTCGTGGGTCCGATAAGCTCGATCTTCGACTACGCGACCTTCTTTTTGATGCTGTACGTTTTCGGCTGCGCGGCCTTCGGCGCTCCCGGGACCTCGGAGGCGAACGGGGCATACCTGGAGAAGCTTTTTCACACGGGCTGGTTTGTTGAGTCGATCCTGACGCAGACGTTGATCGTCCACATCATCCGGACGCAGCGCATTCCGTTCATCCAGAGCCGGGCGAGCAGGACCCTCATGATGGCGACGCTGACCATCATGGCCGTCGGAGCCTGGCTGCCCTATTCCAGGCTCGCGCCGTTCATCGGACTGGTCCCTCTTCCGCCCGTTTTCTTTGCGTGGACGGCGGGTTTTCTCATCGCCTACAGCATTCTGACCCACACTGTGAAGATGTGGTTCTACCGACGCTTTGGAGCAGATTGATTTTATGCGAAGCATCCTGACGGCACTCCAGGAAGGACGCCTCTTTGAACTGCCCGAGGCCGGCAAGGATCGGGCTCTCGAGTTTCTCGCGCGGATTCTGGATGCAAATCCGGACATCGAGGTTGGCACGGATACGATCGAGGAAATCAAACAGCGCGAGGAGGAATGCAACACGGGCATCGGGATGGGCGTGGGCGTCCCTCATGTGCGCGCGCGGCGGGAGGAAGGTGAACTTTTCAGCGCGATCGGATGGTCGTCCAAGGGGGTCGAATACGGGGCGTCCGACGGGAAGCTGGTCCACCTCGTGGTGATGTATTACATCCCCGGCGCCCAGAAGAACGTCTACCTGAAGGAGGTGTCGAGCCTGGTGAAGGCGATCCGGAAAAGCGGAGGGATAGATCCGATCGCACAGGCTCTGGATCTGAACGCCGTGCGAAACCTGCTGTTGGACTGGGTCAGCGCAGGTTTGGGCGACGCCGCTCCGGAGGCGGTGGCGCGGATGATCAGGCTGGAGGTCAAGCAGGCGCAAACCGAACCTGTTGCTGCGGCCGCGGTTCAGGGCGAAGCGCCGGCCGCCGCCGGGCGGCCGCCGGATCGGGCGCTGTCGTTTGCCGTTCTGGTTGCGCCTCCTGCGACGGTCATGGTCCTCGCCCATGAGCCGGGGCTGGTGGCTCTGCTGGAAAAGGAACCGGGGCTGCCGCAACGCCTTGCCGGCGGAGTGGCGTTCGCGGTTGCGGGCCATCAATTGCTGGTGACCAACTCGACAACGTATTCCGGAGGCAGGATCTTTTACCAGTGCGTCGCCGTGATGGGCGGGTCTTGAAGCGCGCGGCGGTGCAGACAAAAAAGCCACGCGCGGCAGGCGCATGGCTTTGCAGTTACCGGAAGCGACGAGACGGAATCAGTTCTTTGGAGCCTGGGCCTCGATTGCGTCGAGGCGCTTCTGCAACGCGTTCATCTCGTTGACAAGTTTCTCCTCGCGCTGCTTGCGTTCCGTGCTGTTTACGATGCTGAGGCTCGCCGCGTCGCGCACAACGTTTGCGGGCAAGGTCAGCAGGCGGGTTACAAGCGACTGGTCCTTGAAGCTGCTGAGATACAGTGCAGTAACCTCTTGCGAGAGTTTCATGCTGTCGCGGGCGACCGCTTCGGTGGCGATCAAATTATTGTTGAGCTGCTGCTTGGCGGCGAGCTCCGAAGTAAGCACGTTGCTGATCTGGTCCGAAATCTTCTGGCTGTAGACGTTGATCTGTTCGCGGGTCAGATTCTGGTCCTTCGCCATGTCTGCGAGGATGGGCTGAATCTTCTCGGCAAGACGTCCCGACACTTTGTCGACCTGTTCATTTTGCTGCTTGTCGGCTTCTTCCGGTGTCTTGGGCAGCGGGTTATAAGGCTGGATCTTCTGGGCGATTGCCTCCGCGAGTTGATTCACACGGTCGGCATTCATCTTGGCAACTTCCTGCTCGGTCATGAAGACGTACGCTGAACGCTTCTGGATGGCGTCCTTGAGCAGGGTGTTGACCGCGAGGATCTGTTTCCGTGTTTCTTCCGCCGAGGCGTTGAGATCCGCACTCGTTTTTTCACGAAGCGCATTGATCTCCGTTTGTTGATTATCCGCCATTTTCTTGACCATCATCAGCAATCCAAAGAGTGCAATGCCAACGATAACTGCGAGAATGACGATCGTGAGAAGCTGCTCCTTTAATTTTTGCCACATAAGAGGTATTGGGGGTTAAAACTTTGTGAAGGATAGGTTACAGCCTGGGCAAAAGCAATGCTGCTTTCGTGCAGGCACCGACAGAATAAAAGGCAATGGATTTGCGCAACATGCGGAAGATTAGCCGCAACGGCACTGGAGGAAATCCGCGATCAGACATGTTTGAGTCCATCGGAGAGACAGATCCGTCGGAACATAAGAGCCTGGTGCATGAACTGAGAAACAGCCGGCCTCAGGATTGTTCCGAAATACCGATCACGTGCCAGAAAGCCCTTTGGGGAACCGCCGCCTCGGCTGGCGTGCGTGTGTTCGATGAGCTGACATCGACAACGGACACGGCGCGAACAACGGCCGATGCAACGCTTAGGGTCGATCCAACGAGATCAGTAATGCGTTTGTGTTGTGTGTCGCAATTCATTTTAATCAAGCGACATACATAATATATTATCGATAACTAAGATTAATTCTATGCAAGCACAAAATCAGATAGGCTAATAACAAAGGCGATTTGTCGA
>PMKA01000397.1 GCA_003157575.1 Opitutia bacterium | reverse complement strand
AGCTACATCGTCGGCATGGGCCTGGGCGACAAGGTCGCGCTCATCACCGACGGCCGCTTCAGCGGCGGCACGGCAGGCGCCTGCATCGGCCACGTCTCCCCCGAGGCGGCCGAGGGCGGCCCGATCGGCATCCTGTGCGAAGGCGACCGCCTGCGCATCGACTTCCCGAACCGGCGCATCGACATCCTCGTCGACGCAGCCGTGCTCGCCGAGCGCCGCAAGACCTGGAAGCCCCTCGAGCAGCCGCTCACCGGCTGGCTCGCCCGCTACCGCAAGCAGGTGAGCAACGCCAGCAAGGGCGCCACGCTCAGCGCTTAGCAGGCTGCCGGAACGCAAGTCCGACAGCCGTTAGCACCAATCCTCAATCCGGATCGTTCGGCCCACATCCCGGCGGCGTCCGCAGACAGGTCAGGCGGGCCTCTCCCATGCAGCCCTTTACACGCAACCTCGGCCTCGCGCTGATTCCACTCCTGACTTTCCTCGCGGTGGCCATCGCCGGTCAGGCGTGGCTGCAGAAGGAAACCCGGCGTTTTCAGGCCGACACTGTCGCGGCGCGGCGGGCCCAGTTTGCCCAGGCGCTGGCAATCACGCACCGCGCCCCGGATGCCTGGGACGAGTCATTCCTCCGGGAGCTGGGCGCATTGCTCGGCGGGACCGTTGTGCTGCATTCGGAGCATGACGCGGGCGGGCCGGCCGGCACCGGTCCCGTCCTTCAGGCCGGTTACCTCGCCTTCGATTATCCGTTGTCCGACGCTTCCGGACTTCATGCACGGGTCACTTTCCCGGCGCCGGCGGCCAGCCGCCTGATCGCCCTGCACCAGAAGATGCTTGCCGCCGTCGTGCTGCTCGCGCTGGTCGTGATCGCCGTGTCGCTTCTCATCGCGTTTCATCACAGGTCGGCCGCTGACGCCGGCACGGGACCGGAGGCGCCCGATGCGCGTTCCGACATGCTGGGCATGGAGCATTTCGCCCGAATTTCCGTCGAACAGGGCGAGGCGCTCCAACAGGAGGCGGGCGCGCGCCAGAGGGTCCAGGAAGATCTGGAGCTCAGCCGCACGCTCCTCGACCGCTCGATGCAGGCGCGTGTGCAGCTGGGCCGCGACCTCCACGACAACATTTGTCAGACTCTCTACGCGGTGAGTCTCTCCCTCGAGGCGGTCAGGCGGGCCGTGCCCGCGGACGGGGACGCCGCAACCGGACGGCGTCTCGACCAGTGCATCGCGGAATTGCGCCGCCTCAATCGTGAAGTCCGTTCCTATCTCAAGGACCTCGAGCCGGAGGCTGTCCGTCGCATGCCGTTCGTCGAGGCGATCGAGGCCATGCTCGCTGCACAGCTGGAAACAGGCTCCCTGAAGCTCGTGCGGGACCTCGAGCCGGAGGCGACAGGACTGATCGCGGCGGAGCAGACCGCCGAAGTGGTCAGCCTTTTGCGTGAAGCCGTGAGCAACAGCGTCCGCCACGGCGGCGCCCGAAATATCACACTTCAGGCGCGCCGGAGTGACGATACTGTTGTCCTCGCGGTGCAGGACGACGGCGGCGGGTTCGATCCCTCGGCCTCCGGCGGCCAGGGTCACGGTCTGGCGAACATGCAGGCCCGGGCGGCTGCGATGGGCGGTTCGCTCAAAATCACCTCCGCTCCCGGAAAAGGCGCCCGCGTCCTGTTGACGCTTCCCGTCCGTCCCGCCGCCTGAAGTCCGGCGGGCGGAACCCGGCCCCTGCCGCTCCCGGCGCCGGAAATCTGGAGATCCGACCCACAGAGGAAAAAGTCCGGCATGCTTCCAGGGTGCGCGCTTGCCTCGCAACCGAATCCGCGCAGCTTCATGCGTTTCCTGCAATGGCCACAATCAAGGCGAGACCAATCCGCTTCCCAAAAAGTTTTGTCTGGGGCGCCGCCACAGCGGCTCCACAGATCGAAGGAGCCGCATTTGAGGACGGCAAGGGCGAGTCCACCTGGGACCGCTTCTGCCGCATCCCCGGAAGAGTCCTCAACGGCGACACTCTCGACGTGGCGTGCGACCATTACCATCGCTTTGAGGAGGACTTTGCGATCATGGCCCGCCTGGGAATCAGGCACTACCGTTTCTCCATCGCCTGGCCGCGGATCTACCCGGATGGCGGCGCCTCGCTCAACCAGAAAGGCATCGACTTCTACCAGCGCCTGCTCGACTCGCTCGAACGGCACGGCATCACGCCCTGGGTGACGATGTATCACTGGGATCTTCCCCAGGCGCTTGAGGACCAGGGCGGCTGGCGGTCGCGGAGCACGGTCGACGCATTTGCGCGCTATGCCGACACCATCGTGCGCGCCTTCGGGCCGCGCGTGAAGAATTGGATTACGATCAACGAAATCGAGTGCTTCACGAGCATGTCCTATGGCGAGACTTCCCGGCCGCCGGGGATTCCCCTCGGCGAGGCGGTCGTGAACCAGACCCACCACCACGCGCTTGTCTGCCACGGGCACGGCGTGCGCGCGGTTCGCGAGCACGGAGGCCGCGGCGCCCGGGTCGGGATTGTCGACAATTCGTGGATACCCATCCCGGTCTCCGAGCGCCCGGAGGACATCGCCGCGGCGCGGACGCTGTTCGTCGAGCGGAACGTCCGCGTGCTCGATCCCATCTACCGCAAAGAATACTCCGAGGTGTATCGACGCGTCACCGGCGCCGACGCCGCGCAGGTTGCCCCCGGGGACTTCGACCTCATCGGACTGCCGGCCGATTTCCTCGGCATGAACGTCTATTTCGGCACTTTCGTGAGGGCGGGCGCGGACGGTCGGCCCGAACGACTGGCCTTCCCGCCGGGCTATCCGCACGCCGACTGCGCCTGGCTGCGCATCGCGCCCCAGGCGCTCTATTGGGGGCCGCGGCTTGCCGCGGAGGTTTACGGGGAGAAGGCGATATACATCACCGAGAACGGCTGCGGCTACCGCGACGAGCCGCTTGTCGACGGAGAATGCCAGGATCTCCACCGCCGCGATTACCTGCGCAATTACCTTGGCGAACTTCACCGCGCGATCCGCGACGGCGCTCCCGTCCGCGGCTACTTCGTCTGGTCGCTTCTCGACAATTTCGAATGGCAGGACGGATACGCGAGCCGCTTCGGGATCTGCCACGTCGATTTCGCGACGCTGAAACGAACGCCCAAGCTCAGCGCCGGATGGTACGCAAACGTCATCCGGGAAAACCGGCTCGTGTAGGAGCGCCGAGCCTCCCTGCGCTCTGGCATTCAGGATCTCTTTGCTTTCGGCCTGAACTGCACGTTGGGTTTGCCCGCAAAATGGTCGTCCTGGGTCCAGATCACCGCGTTGTTGTCTCTGGCCACGGTGAAGATGATCGAATCAGCGAACGCCAACTTCTCCTCCTGCCCCACCGCCGCAGCCTCCAGGGCAAGCTCGGCCGTGAGATCCACCACCGTGCCCTGCTGCATTGCGGCGACCGCTTGAAATGCGTCGTCTTCGCCGTGCTCACGCAAAATCACCTTGAACACCTCGTAAAGGCAGACGGTCGGGACGATCAGCAGCTCCGTATCCTGGATCGCCGCGGCGAAGAAATCGGCGTTCTTCACGCCGGCAAAGCACGCCAGCCACGCCGAGGAATCCACGAGGTTCACGCGCGATCGCCTTCGCGAACGAAGGAGGTGTCGATGCCTTTCAGATAGCCGCGAAGCTGGCGGATGTCCCTCAGGGGGATGATCTCAATCCGGTTCCGGAAAGAAATGATATGGGTTATCTCGCCGCTGCGCAATCCCATCGCCTTGCGCACCGGCTTCGGAATGACGACCTGAAACTTCGGGGAAATGGTGACCGTGTGCATAGGGTAAAACGACGGACCGATCGATCCCGCTGTCAATCCATCCGGGAAGAAAACGCTTTCGCTGTCCGCAGACGTGGACCGGAGGGGGCAGGCCACAAAACGAGTTGAGCTTTCCAATGGTGTTTTTCGCCCTTGCAAAGCTCAACTCGTGGTTTTCCCATCTTTGCAATCGATGGGTGACCCCGGTCAACCACCTAGGCGAAGCTCCCTTGCAAAGCTCAATTGAGTTGATGCTAATCACACTGTTAGCCGAAATGAAATGACTGCTCCACTTATATTCCTCAATGGCACATCTAGCGCTGGCAAGACAAGCATCGCCAAGGCATTTCAACGTCTCCATGTAGAGCCCTGCCTTTACGCATCGGTTGATGCGTTCATTTTCATGTTCGCGGACCACGTGCGTGCGAATGACGCCATGCGAAGAAAAGTCTTGCCGCCGGTTATATCTGCATTTCACCGCTCATTGCCGATGTTGGCCGCGTGCGGATTCCCAGTTATAGTTGATCACGTCATCGAATCACGTAAGTGGGTCGTGGAATGTGCGAACGCGCTGGCCGGCCTTCATGCATATTTTGTCGGAGTTCATTGCCCGCTCGAAGTCTTGGAAGAGCGAGAGCGAAAGCGAGGAGATCGGCAGATCGGCTTCGCGCGTTGGCAATTTGAGCGCGTTCATACTTATGGCGAGTACGACCTCACACTCGATACATCTGTGCTGTCGCCCGATCAATGTGCCGAGCGATTGATTGAGTTGATTAGTTCAGGCGCGACTCCGGGCGCGTTTTCGCGAATACAAAAAGAGGCTACCCCAGAAGGTCGTGTGCCGCGATAGGACGGACTCCGCTGCGGTCTCGACGAGGTTCGCCGGCACACAACCCTTGTTGAACGAGCCCTGGCGCGGACTAGCGCCGATCCAAAGGGGTCAAACTTTGCACTTTGCCATCGAATGGGACGGTTTCCCCGGCAGTCTGGAGGCATGGCGCTGAAGTTGAGATTGGAGTTTCAGGGGGCGGCCTGCCACCTGCTCAGCCACACCAATGCTCACGATTCCCTGCATACATCCATTCGTGCAAATTCGTGGGGATTCGCGCGCGAAATCCTCTCATTCGGATTGGTTCCCGAGGCTTCCTCTGCTGCGGAGCGTAGAAACGCACCCACCCCATTTCTTTGGTCTCACGCACTGCCACTGCCATACACAAGTCCGTCCCAAACGGCGTCCGCCGTTTGCAATAGCAGCCTTGAAGGCGAAGCCCGGAAGGCTGCTATGAGGACACACCGGTCGTACCGGCCGCCGTCTCCTTCTGCTTGAACTCGAGCTTTTCGCCGTCCCGCACCACCAGGATCGGTTCCCCGTCCTTGAGCGTGCCGCGAAGGACGGCTTCGGCGAGCGGATCTTCGAGGTAGTGTTCGACAGCGCGGCGCAGCGGACGGGCGCCGTATTTTTCGTCGTATCCCTTCTCGATGAGCAACTGCTTCGCCTCGATGGTGAATTCGAGCACGATCTTCCGGTCGGCCACCCGCTTTGCCACCTTGGCCACCTCAAGATCGACGATCTTGAGCAGGTCGTCCTTGGTGAGCGGGCGGAAAAATACGATGTCCGAGATCCGGTTGATGAACTCCGGCTTGAAGATCTTCTTTGCCTCTTCGAGCACCTTCTCACGCATCGTTTCGATGTTGCGGAACTCGTCCTTTCCGCCGGCGGCGAAGCCCATGGTCGTCTGACGCTGGAGCTGTTGCGCCCCGACGTTCGACGTCATGATGATGATCGTGTT
>PMKA01000067.1 GCA_003157575.1 Opitutia bacterium | reverse complement strand
TCATGAGTTCGTGGTCGGAGAGTGAATCCACGGGGGGCGACACGGATTCAACCATGGGCGGACACGGTTGAAGATGCAATGGTGACTGGATTTCGGTGATCACGGCGGACAACGCACATGGCTGGATGGGAAGGAAAACCCGGCAGACGGGAAAAGGTTACCGGTTTAGTCCCAGATTCTGCAGTTGAGGCTTCCGCTCCTCGTGGCCGCGAGTGTGAGCCCCTCGACCTCGCTCGGGGCCTTGTCGAAACGGCGAGTGGATTCAGCCTCAACTGCATAATCTGGGTTTGTCGGGGCCTTTAGCAGCGCCTGTCGACTTCGGACCCTTCAGGCTGCACGACAAAGCGTCTCCGGCTTGCCAGTTTGCAGGCGCGTGCTAACTTTTCGCCATGAACCGCCGCACGTTCCTCCTTCGCTCGACCGGGCTGGCTGCAGCCGGCCTGTTGTCACGGTCTCTGGTCCGCGCACAAACCTCCGGCCCGTCGGCCGCGCCGGCGGGCGCGAAGCCTGCGGCCGCTCCGGCGCCGTCCGGTCCCCCGGTCACCGAGTTCAAGCCGCTGCGGCGCAACACGGGATATTTCACCGGGCGGGGCGGCACGATCGGCTGGCTGGCCTCGCCCTCCGCGCTGGTCGTCGTCGACACCCAGTTTCCGGATACGGCTGCGGCGTTTTTCTCAGGGCTGCCGGGCCGCGGGAAGCGCTCGCTCGACGTGGTGCTCAACACGCACCATCATTTCGATCACACGAGCGGAAATCCGGTGTTCAAGCCGGTGACGCGGACGATTGTGGCGCAGGCGAACGTGCCCAAGCTGCAGTTCGCCGCCGCCGAGGAGAAAGGCACGCTTGCGGAGCAGGTGTTTGCCGACACGACGTTTGCCTCGGCGTGGCGCCACGACGCGGGCGACGAGGTTGTGACGGCGCAGTATTTCGGCCCGGCGCATACGAACGGCGACGCGGTCGTCATGTTCGAGAAGGCAAATGTGGTGCACATGGGCGACCTGGTTTTTAACCGGCTCTATCCCTATGTGGACGGGCCGGGCGGCGCCAGCGTGCGCGGGTGGGTGCGGCGGCTGGAGGAGATCCACGGGAGTTTTCCGTCGGATGCGATCTACCTTTTCGGGCACGGAAGCACCCAGTTCGGGGTGGCCGGCAAGCGGGACGATCTTCTCGTCATGCGCGACCTGCTCACGGCGATGCTCGAACACGTCCAGAAAGGGATTTCAGCAGGGCGGAAGAAAGAACAGATCATGGCGCTCGACAACCTGCCCGGTTTTCCCGATTTCCACGTTCCGCCGCCAAACCGGCTCTCGGGAATCCTCGGAACGGTGTTCGACGAGCTTTCGGCGCCGGCCTCCTGATGCCGTGCGGCGATGCAGCTTGAACGGTAGCTGGGAACGCGAACGTAGCTGCGAGCGTGAGCGAGCGGAATGTTCGGCCACTCGCCTTTTCGAGAGGTCCACTCGCTCACGCTCGCAGCCACACTTCGTCCGCTTGTCTTTTCGAGAGGTCCACTCGCTCACGCTCGCAGCTACACTTCGTCCACTCGCCTTTTCGAGAGGTCCACTCGCTCACGCTCGCAGCTACACTTCGTCCGCTTGTCTTTTCGCGACGTCCGCTCGCTCACGCTCGCAGCCACACTTTGTCCGCCCGCCGTTTCGACAGATCTCATCCGTTCGACAGGCTAACACTTGCGGCCACATGCGGTTGGCGTCCTGTTCGGTGGCCTCGCCGAGCGGCTGTTGAAGCGCGTTGACTCCAGCACGCACGGAGCGCTTTGGGGTCAAGACACCACAACTCGGTGGCACAGTCCCACTCAGTCCACCTTGGCCGGCTTCGGGTCGGCGCTGGCCGGCAACTGCGTGCCGTTGCCTTCGTCGAGATACTGGACGCCGTTCAGTTCGCTGACGTTGAGGTACTGTTCCCAGACGCGGCCGTCGGCGAGCTTTCGCCGGGCGGTGAGGTGTTTGAGCTCGAACGAAACGAGCGGGGGAACCTCGCCGGCGAGGGCTTCGCCGAGCACCCGGCCGTCGCGCTGCGCCGCTTCCGCGCGGAATCCGAGGATCCAGAGGATTGTCGGCGCCAGGTCAAAGTTTGCGCTCGGCAGCGGATCGCGCACACCAACACGAAAATCGGGGCCGGCGGCCACCAGCGTATTGTGCATGTCGGTGGCCGAGAGGCTGGCGTGCTGGCCCTGGCCGGGGCCGCGGGAGAGGCCGTCGGAGCAGATCTGCCCCGGCGCGCCGGTGGCGCTCCGGTCCCAGTTCCAGCGAAGCGCCACAACCACGTCCGGCGCCTCGGGGGAGTCGATGTGTGCAGCCGAAAGCGCAAACGTCCCATCAGCCGCCTTCCGGGTGAACACCACGCCGGCCCAGTCCCGGGTCTGAACCCACTCGGCAACGCGCCGGCTCAGGGAGGGGTCGCGGTCGCCAACGTAGAAAAACACCGTGCCTCCGTTGCTCACCACAAGCACCTGGCCGGGGCGCAGGCCGCCCCGGGCGACGCGGGTGGCGTCGAACCCCGCCGCCGAAAGGTCTGCGGCGATGTCGAGCGCGCGCTGGATCGTGGAGAAGCCGTGGTCGGACACAACGATGATGTCGGTGCCTGCCCGCAGCGCGCGGCGATCGAGTTCCGCGAGGACACGACCGAGGTTGTCGTCGCTGCTGCGGATGGCGGCAAGCGATGCCGCCGACCCCGGACCGGTCTCATGTTGCGAATAGTCCGGCTCGGCCAGCCAGAGGAGCGAAAAAGGCGGCACGCCGTCCTTCCACAAAACCTCAAGCAATGCGCGGGTGCTCCAGGCGTCGCGGGCGATCTTGTTTCCCCGGTCTGCTGCATCCTTCCCTATCGCGGGAAAAGCGCCGAGCGCGGTCGGGAGATCCTTCTCGACGCGCGGCGGGAGGGCGGCGCCCTCGAAAACCACGGGCGAAGATCCCGGATCGTCAGGACGCAACGCCCGGTCTGTCAGAAGCGCGACCTGCTTCGAGCCGGCGACCGCCGTGCGCAAACCGTGCCCGTGGAGAAACTCCGCCAGGGTGGCCACGGCGAGATCGCGCCCGCGTGCAAGCTGGTCGGCGCGACGGATCACCGCAGGATTCTCGACGTTGACGGCTTTCTCCGGGTCGATTCCAAGGCGGAATTCGTTGTTGCCGATGATCGTGCTGTGCGCCGGGTATGCTCCGGTCGCGATTGCGACGCCGTTGACCTCCGTGGAGCTGGGGAAGGCCGGGTGGTGTTGGGAGAAGAAAACGCCGGACTGCGCCAGCGACCAGAGATGCGGCGTTGTCTGCTCGCTGATAAAATCGGGCCGCATCCCGTCCCAGACAACGACGACGACACGGCGCTGGACCGGAGCGTCGGCCGAGGCGGCGACTGCCGTGGTGAACAGCAACGCAAGCACCAGCTTTAAGGTTCGGTTTTGCATAGAAGAGGACTCCTGCGGATGCGCTGGCAGCCTTCCGGGCTTCGCGCCTCCGGGCTCCTGGACTGAACATTGCCGGGATGGGCGTGCTTGCCAGTATTTTCGAGCCCGGATATGTAACACTGGGAATGGCGCTTGATCCTGGATTCCGCAGTTGAGGCAGAGGCCACTCGCTCACGCTCGCAGCTACACTGGGTCCACTTGTCCTTTCGCGACGGCCACTCGCTCACGCTCGCAGCTACAAGGCGGAGGCCACTCGCCGTTTCGACGGATTCGACAAGCTCCC
>PMKA01000241.1 GCA_003157575.1 Opitutia bacterium | reverse complement strand
AGCGCTCCGTTTGGATGCGTGAACACGCTTGCCGCCACCAAGATGTTCGCCACGACGATGGCCCGTGTGAAGTGTCGGTCACGAAACGTCAGGAACACCGCGAAGGCGGCAAAACCAAGCGCAGCCGCCATCATGTCCATCCGGCCTTCGGCCGCCGCCGTGATGAAGTCGTAGTCCAGGGCGATGAACGCGAAGGCGAGCAACCCCACCGTCCGATCGCCAGACAGCGCCTTCACAATGAGGAACCACGAGCCCAGCGCCACCAGCCCCCACGCCACCGAGAAGGCACGCATGGCCAGCAGCCCGATCCCGGCCAGCTTGAACCACGCCGCCAGGCTCACCGGGTAGAGGGGCATCACCCAATACGTGTACCGGTCTATGTCGCGCAGCCACGGAGACGACATCAGGACAGGCGTTCCCATGAACCCGGACGTCACCAGGCTGGCGGCCGGGCTGGCCAGCCAGCCTTCGTTCCACCATGGGGCCCTGGCCAGAGCCGTGCCGGCGGCCAGGATCAGATAGGCGGCCAGAAGAGCGATCGCGATCGCCCAGTGGGACCGTGTGATTCGTGTCATTCGTGTCAAGCTGGTCGGACGGCTAGCCAATACATTTTCGGTTCATGTGGCCCCGGGCATTAGGGTCGCCGCGTCAGAAACGCGTCCCTGACGTCTGGCGATGTCGTTCGATTCAGCCACAGCCTGACCGCGAACACGGTCTCGGCGAGCGCGACGCTGTTGGCGGTCCCTTTCAGCTCTGCGATTTCCCACTGCGCACGCCGTCGGCGGATCGCCAGCGTGGCACGCTGGGGCTCCAGGACACGGTAGACCGCCAGCCTGCCTCTCTTGATGGCCGGCGCATACGTGTCGACGCAGTTGCGCTGGATCCGGCTCTCCTCGACCAGCATGGCGCTCGAGTCGATGTGCACGATGTGATCGGTGCCCGGGACCGGCGCCGCGGGAAACTGCCCGGCGGCGCGCCGGACCCTGGTGACATCCTCGCGCAACTCGGCATGCACCGCCTGGATGCGCTCCACGCCATTGAACCGCGGGAGCGGCCGGGTTGGCCGCACCAGGCCCCAAAGCGCCACGGCCTCGGACAGCCGGCGGGCCACGTCGGCGGCATCGCCATCCGGCGCCTCCGCCATGCGATGCAGCGTCGCATCGTCGACCGCCGCGAAGGTGCCGCTCTCGAGCAGCGCCAGCACCGCATCGCTCACGGCGGGTGTGTGCGCCAGCCGCCGCACGATTTCCTCATCGCGAAACCACTCCCGGAGTGACTTCAGGCGCGCCACGGTCACGGCGCCCGGCGCCACCTTCCGCAGGATGCGGCGCGCGCCCTCGGTCGCCGGAAACCCCAGCCGCGCCAGCAGGTCGATCTGGCCGTGATAGGCCATCAATGGCAGTTTCTGGAGGAACTGGATCGGAGCCTCGCGGACATTCAGCTCGGCGCCGCACGCCACGGCGAAGGCCAGGGCAGGAGTTGCGTGCAGCAGTTGTACGGCGGCGGGCCCGCCCGATGACAACCAGGCGAGCAGCTGCCACTGGCGCTCGCGAAACGCCGAGACCGCCCGGCGGATCGTTGCCGGGATGGCTTCGCAGAACGTCTGAAGCTCGGCCAGCCCCTCATAGTCCATGTCCACGGCGGACGGCAGCGCCTCGAAGTCGAGCCGACCCGCGCGCTCGGGGGGATCGTTGCGGTCCGGGGGCACCACGAAATCGGGGCAACAGACCGTCGGGGTGTCCCCGCGGCCTGTCCAGCGGAACGCCTTCATCATCGGCCACGGCAGCATGATGATGAGGTCGGCGTCCTTCGCCAGGTACAGGCGGCCGCCCCTGGGGTCGAATGCAAAACGCACCGGCGGAGTGACGGCTGGAGCGGGCATGTGCGTGATTGTCGAGAGTGTAGCAAATCCTCCAGCCGCCTCAAGATGGTGTATCCTCCCCGGATCAACCATGGCCAACAGGCAACCGGATCTGAGCATTCGAAAGCCCGGACCTTCATCCGGGTTCATTCCGGATGCACGCCGGCAGTTCGTGACGTCCCCGGAACTGCTCGACTGCCGGCTTGCGCATTTCCTCAATGTCCCGAACGCGATCAGGCGATGATCTCGTCTCCCAGTACTGCCAGGACACCCAGCAGAATCTGGACCACGCGAGCGGCCAGGTGTTTCAGAACTTCACGGACTACGGCTACACGGTGGCGCAGCTGGAGGCGACCCAGCTCTGGGAGCGGCTGGCGGTAATCGCGAAGGCTAACGGAGAATGCTAGAGGAGCTGTGCGGGCTGCTCCAGTGGCAGCCCGCACAGCTTCCGACAGAAACGCGACGAGTCGCTACTGCTTGATGACGATGAACCACGCGGCGATGATCGGGCCCTGCGGGCCGCGGCCGCGTCCGCCGCGTCCTGCTGCCGGCGGCTGCGCTGGCGGCTGTGCTGGCGGAGCCTCAACCGCGGGCGCCGGAGCCGGGCGGCGCTCGGGCTGGAACAGGTACGCATTGTGGGTCGCCGAGTCGACGCAAATCGTCTTGGCCCCGGCAAACGTGGCGACAGTCGCGACCACGGTGTACTTGTCCGCTGAATCCTGATGGGCGACGGTGACGTTGCCCTCGCCGCCATTCGGAATGTACACCAGCTTGGTCGACGGGTCCCATCCCAGGGCATCGACGCGCGTGCCGTTGGTGATGGTCGCCACTATCTTGCCCGTGGCCGCATCAACAACCACCGACGTCTTGTTGCAGCCGGCGAAGATGCGGTTCGACGCCTTGTCGTACGCGATGCCGGTCGGCCCCTCGCACGGCGCCAGCGGCCAGGACGCGGTGGCCTTCCACGTCTTCACGTCAATCACCTGGATCGTGTTCTTGCCTTCGTTGTTG
>PMKA01000542.1 GCA_003157575.1 Opitutia bacterium | reverse complement strand
GGCCGAGGGCATCAAGGTCCGGCTTCTTGTGCCCAAGCTTCTGTACCCGGTGTCCGAAGAAATCTACGGGGAGTTCTTTTCATCGCTCCAGCAGTGCCTTGTCGTCGAGCAGTCCCACCAGGGCCAGCTGTACCGCATCATCCGCATGTGGGTGTCGGTTCCTCCGCATTTCGATGTGCTTGCCAAAAGCGGGGCCAACCCCATCGCGCCTGAAGAGATTCTCGGGCGGATACGCAAAATGGCGGNNTCTGGTGTCCGGGCTGCGGCGACTATGGGGTGGCCACCGCGATCTACCGGGCTCTCGCCGCCATCAATCGCCCCCCGCACGAGGTCGCCTTCATTTCCGGCATCGGGTGCTCCAGCCGCATTCCCGGTTACACCACGGCATACGGTTTCAACACGGTCCACGGTCGCGCGCTGCCGATCGCGCTGGGCANNCTACATCGTGATGGACAACCAGATTTATGGCCTGACAAAAGGCCAGCTGTCCCCCACTTCTCCGCGCGGTCGCAAGACGTCATCCTCCGCCTACGGGAGCATGGAGGACCCGGTGAATCCCCTGCTTTACGTCCTGGCCTATGGAGCCGGGTTCGTGGCCCAGGGCGTGCCCGCGGACATGGACGGCCTCGCCAGGATGATCGAAGAGGCGATCCGGTATCCGGGATTCTCCTTCGTCAACATCCAGTCGCCATGCATCACCTACGGAGATCCGGACGGCCAATTGAAAATGCAACGGTCGAAGATGCGCAAACTCGAGGCGGAAGGCCACGACACATCCAACCGTCTCCGGGCCATCGAACTCGCCCAGGAATACGGCCGGACACTCTACACGGGCGTGTTCTACCGCAATCCCAACCCTCCGCCCACCTACGAGAGCCAGATCAAGGAACGCCAGCAGAACCTGCGCGGCGAGGCCCTGGCGCTGGAAACGCTTCTGAGCCGGACGGACGACGACTAGGGAGCTTCCCCGAACTGCTGCTGAAATGCCTTTAGCAAGACGCTCCGCATCTCCGGCGATATCCGGGGCTGCAGCCGTACGTGGCTCATCCATTCTCTTGCGCCAGCCTTGTCGCCAGCCTTGATGGAACGAAATGTCAGCGTCGATAACGCGTACGGATTTTCCGGCTCGACCTGCAGCGACTTCCTGAGCTGGGCAACGCCATCGTCCACCCGGTTGAGCTGGAAATAGACGCGAGCCAGGTCGACATACGCAACCCCCTCGTTGGGGCGCAGGCGGATCGACTCCTGAAGCTCCTTGATCGCCTCGGTCAAGCGCCCGTCCGTGTTTAAGCGCCGCCCCCGTTCCATATGGAGCCATGGGGAATTGGGGCAGTTCGCGAGGGCCGCGGCGAGCGCCCGGTCGGAGGCCGCGCGGTCGCCCTGCTTCATCAACAGATCGATCAGCTGTGCCCAGCCGTCGGCGAAGTCCGGCTTGAGGACGACACAGCGCTCGAAATACCGGCGCGCTTTGAGGGTGTCGTGCGATTTCAGGTGCAATTCGCCCAGCTGAAACTGCACGGGCACATTGTTGGGCGTCAACCTGTCCGCACGATCGAGAATCCGGATGGCAGTGCGAACGTCGCCGCTGTGATCGGCAGTGCCTCCGGCAACCATCAGTCGATAAGTGTCGTAGCAATCGTCAAACAACTCGTCGTTCCACGGATCCGGCATGTCATAAAACGCACCGGATGCCTTGCCCTTGGCTCGGATCGCCTCCGCGCGATCGGCATCGCCGAGCCGTTCGTAAACCGTGGGGAGCAAATCGTAGCCAATGCCATAGTTCGTCTGCTCCACCACCAGTTCGAGCCGGTCGCGCGCCGCCGCCCAGCGCTGCATGTCGATGTCGATGCGGGCCAGGCCGAGGAGCGCGTAGGAATTGCCCGGCTCACGGTCGAGCACCGCTGCATAGGTTTCGGCGGCCTCGGCATTCTGGTTTGTCTTCAGCAGCACATCGCCCAGCCGGAGGCGCGCCGGCAGATAATCGGGAGCCAATTTGACGGCCCGGCGCCAAAGGGGCATCGCGTCCTCCAATCGACCGTATCCGGCGAGTATGGTGGCGAGCAAATGCGGCCAGCGCGGATTGTCCGGATCGGCACGCAGCAACCCCTGGTAGCACTGGCTCGCCTCGGCGCAAAAGCCGTTGGCGTGGTAGAGGCGGCTCAGCTCCCCGAGGGCCAAAACCCGGTCGGGCCCGGATTGCGCCCGTTGTTCGGCCGACACGAGGCGTTGCAGGAACTCCGCGGGCAACGCGCCCAAGTTGGGGCGCGCGGGAATGTCCGTCGCCAGAACCTCGCGCTGCGCAGCGGCGCTCCTCCAGACGACAACGACCGTCACGGCGGCGCACAACACCGCGGCGGCAATCGCCCACGCGAGGCGCCTCCGTTTCATGGAGAGTGCGGCCGGCGCCAGACGGTGACGCGTCCCATCCGAACGTACGGGGGATTGACGTATAACCCGCCGGTAATCAGCGCCGGCCGCCCGTTGCCATCGAGATCCGCCGCATCGAGGGTGATAAGATCCTTGGGCGTGTAGGCCAAAATGTGCGGGGTGAAGTTCTGGTGGCCGTCATTGCGATACCACATCAGCGAGACGATCTTGGGGTTGTTTTTATCCCAGTCGGCATAAGCGCTCACAGCCACGATGTCCATGTTGCCATCGCCATCGAGATCCACCGCCACCGGACTGTAAGCACCCGGGAGATCGCCGACGCGATGGTATTTGAAATTCCCGTCCCCGAGATTTTCGAGCCATTGGACGCCGTGCCACGGCCGCGGGCCGGGCACAACCGCCGGCCCAAACCCATCCCCGTTTGTATAAAGGATGTCAGGACGGCCGTCCTTGTTCAAATCGCCAAGACTGATCCCGCTGCTGCCGTAATCCTCGTTCGTCGAACCCCACAGGAGCTTGGTGGTGAAGTTGCCCTTGCCGTCGTTTCGAAACAGATAGATCTCCTCCCACTGTTGCGACACGACCGCGGCAATATCGAGCGCACCGTGACCGCACAGATCGGCGACGCAGACATTGATCGTGCCGGAAAGGTCGAGAAGATGATGGCTCTTGAACTGCCAGTTGCCGAGATTCTCCATCCACTGGATTTCGCCCTGGTCGTAGCCGAACTGGCCGACGGCCAGGTCAGGCTTGCCATCGCCATTGAAGTCGCCCACGCGTACGTCAGTCACCCTCGCGATGTGCTCGGCGATCACATGCTTCTTGAAATGCTGGTGGCCGTCGTTCTCCAGGATGACGATCGAGCCGATCCGGTCGTTGTTCGGGAAAACCTCCCCCATGATCGAAAGGATGATGTCGAGGTGGCCGGAGCCGGTCATGTCCGCGGCCTCGACATGAACCACTCCCGGAAGTCCATCGGCCAGCGTGATCTCTTCGAATTTCCCCGGCGCCGTTTGCCGGAGCCAGATCAATTTGTTTTCCTTCGCCTCACAGGCCAGAATGTCCATGCGCCCGTCCTGATCCAGGTCGACCGCCCTCACGTGGGCAATCCAGGGAGGATCGGCGATTGGATTACCGACATCCTGCCCCTGAAGAAACGACAGATCTTCGACTGGCGCCGGGCTCACCGGGACAGTTTTCGCAATCTCGGGAGAACGCCGGCAGGCGGCGGCCGGCAGGAGGACTGCCAGCAATATCAACCAATGCAGCCCCAAAATCGGGACGCCCGTGGCAGACGGCAGGAAGGCTTTATGCATATTACCGGACTGGAAAAAGGAGGCAGGCGCCCGACCCGCAACCAACCGGGCGACGGTGTCTGGGTATCCGATCCCGCAGCCGGCGCCGGGCATCCGTGTCTCCCTGAAGATCAAATGTCTGTTCGCAAAGCTCGTCAAGAGCGGCGCTCCACAAAAGCCCGCCCGGGTCCCCAGCCGGCACGATCAGCCGGAATAGCCCCTGGATTCCGCAGTTGAGACTTCCTCTTCTGGTAGCTGCGAGCGTGAGCGAGCGGATTCCTCTTTACGCGCTCCGATCGCTGCCCACGGTTGCGTTTGTCGGCGCCGGACACATCCTTCCGACCGGCCCCCTTCCGTATCTTAGAACATGGATCTCACCGCCGGCGTCGTCGTTTACTGCCTCCTCGTCCTCGTCTTCTTTTTCGGGGTCTGGATCTACTACGACCGGCGCGATCATGCGCTCTTTGAGAGGGAGCGCCGGAAGCTGACCTTCCACTGCATCCGCTGCGGCCAGCTCTACACTGCGAAATCCCTCACAGGGACCGCGGCATGCCCGCAGTGCGGCCACACCAACGCACGTTTGAGGTTCTAGAGTCGCTGGATTTGAACTGTAGCCGTGGAACGTAAACGTGGCTGCGTGCATGAGCGAGCGGAAGGTTTGTCCACTCGCTCACGCTCGCAGCCACACTGTCGATGGCACCGCTCCAGCGGGGCGCCCCTCTCAGGCCCCGAAGAGGTCGACGGCATTGAAGAGACCCACCCCGGCGGCCTGCAGCGCCGCGAGCGCCCGGTCCATGTCGTCAAAGCGAAAGACCATGATGGCGTCGCCTCCCGTCCGCATCGCAAACGCGTACATGTACTCCACCGAGATATTCTCCGCCTCCAGCACCTGAAGCACCGACGCAAGGCCGCCCGGCCGGTCCGGCACCTGAAGCGCCACCACTTCCGTCATCGTGGACGCGTAGCCGGCCCGCTCAATCACCTGCTTGGCCCTGTCCGGATCCGGCGTGATGAGCCGGAGCAGGCCGAATTCGCCCGTCTCGGCCAGCGTCAGGGTGCTGAGATTCACGCCCGCATCGGCGATGACGCGGCAGAGCGCCGAAAGACGTCCGGGGCGGTTCTCAAGGAAAACGGAAATCTGGCGGATTTTCATAGGTTTCAGGCTGTTTCGTTGCGTTTGTCCACAACCCGTTTCGCCTTTCCCTCGCTTCTCGGGATCGTCCCGGGCTGCACCAGGGTCACTTCAGCGTGGATGTTGGTTATCTGCTCGATGCTGTGCCCAAAGCGCCGCTGCAATCCCTCCATCTCGCCCATGCGGTCGCTCAGCATCTGGCCGGTGACTTCGACCCGGATTTCCATGCGGTCCAGGCCGGATTTTCGCGTAAGCACAATCTGATAGTGAGGAAGACTGGCCTCGGTCTTGAGCAGCGCGGTTTCGATCTGCGAGGGGAAGACATT
>PMKA01000114.1 GCA_003157575.1 Opitutia bacterium | reverse complement strand
AGCCGTACACGAAGCTGTCGAAGATCCTGGGGAAGTATCAGCAGGAACGTCCGGAGATGATGTCCTATTGGATCGTTCGCAAGACCGACTATGGCGCGGCGGAGGCGTTCTTGGGGCCGGAGCTTCCGTGACGGCGGGATCGAAGACGAATTGGAGATGATCAAAGAGGCAAATGTGGTGAAGCTGCGGCATCTGGCACTCATAGGCTGGTTTGCGATCCAGGCGTTGGTCGTTGTCGCCTGGGGCAACGGCCTTGCGATTCCGGAGGTCACCTCCTACGGACATCCAGACTTGCGCGCGTCGTTCCCTGAGTTTGCGTCGTATGAGTCTCCGAATCACAAGTGGAGAATCACCTGCCGATCGAGGAGAGATGCCGGAGGCTGGCCGGAACATTCTCTGGCGGTATCCTTGGCCAAGGAGTTCATCGGGAAGCCGCTCTATGTGACGGGCCGTTGGTGCGAGGTGCTCTGGAACGACAGGAATGATCTGATCGCGTTGACCGACTGGGAAGGAAGCAATCTGGCTGAAGTCACGATCATAGATCTAAACCAGCCGGAGATGAAGCGGCCGTTAGCGGAAATCGTGCCGGGTGCGAGCCAATGCCTTTCGAAGGACGAACTCGATGGCCACATCTACTGGGAGGCGGTGAATTGGGAATGGTCTGGGAAGCCCAAACGGGCCATCACCACACGGCCCATTTGATCACCGTGAAAACGGTCAAAGAAATGACCAACACCATGCGACCGCCATCGACAACGGCCGTGAGTGTTTCCGTTTTGCCGCAGTCCGGGATCGCTGGACATTGACGGGCGGCTGACCGACCAAGGGTAGTACCGTGAGCGCGAAAGAGCTCAGCTCTAAGGCCGAGTCGCTTTGGAGCACTATCCCTCCCAACGCTCAGGAATGGATATTGGAAGCGGCATGGCGCGGGCAGTGCTCATCTAACTCGCCTGTTCGCCAACCTCCGCCGGTGCGCACCACAGCACTTCCGCCGACGCGAGGTCACGCTCCGCCGCGGAATCCCAGCCACCGGTTACCAGAACGCGGCCTCCTGGGAGAACGGTCATCGTATGCTGCTGCCGTCCTTCGCGCATCGATGCCGCAGGCGAGAAATCGTTGGACGCCGGATCGTAGAATTCGGACGTGTCCAGAGTCGCGGCCACCCCGTTCTCGCTGATTGAGTAGCCGCCGCACACCAATACCCGGCCGTCCGGCAGTTTTGCCACCGTCGCCGCACTCCGGCTCGTCAGAAGTCTGCCGGTCGGGCTGAACCTGCCGCTCAAGGGGTCGTACAGCTCTGCGCAACGGGCGGACGCGCCTCCGACGATAAGCACACTTCCGTCGTCGAGAACCTGGGGTTCGGTGCACCAGAGGTTCTCATGCGCGAAATTCATCCTGCCCGTTGCCTCGAATCCGCCGCTGACCGGATGGAAAAGCTCCGCCGTCCTCAAATCCCCGGGCTTTCCGTCCGGCCGGATATGCTCCCCTCCAACCAAGAGAACCCTGCCGTCCTGCAACAGCACTGCGCCATGACTCGTTCGCCGTTCCGCCAGCGCACCGACCGTCTTGAACCACCCGGTCACAGGGTCAAAAACCTCGGCATATGCCAGACCGGCGTTATTCGGTCCGACTTCTCCACCGGCGACAAGCACGCGTCCGTCGGCCATCAACGTGGCGGAATGGGCGGAGCGCGGGAAACGCAGACTGTACAGCGCGCTAAACTGCTCACTTTCAGGATCGAAGATTTCAGTCGAGTGTGGCGCATCGGAGCCCCCGACGATCAGGACCCGCCCGTCATTCAATCGTGTGGCGGTCGAATAAACGCCATGTTGGCGCACCATCGGGCCGACCAGTCTGAACTCGCTCGAGGCCGGATCGTAGATCTTTGCTATTCTTGAGTAAAACCCCGTGATGAGGACCTTTCCGTTTGCCAGCAAGGTCGCGCGGTGTCCCCAACGCGCCGGTCCCATCCACCCGGTTTCGGACCAAGCGCCTGCCTCAAGCAAAGCGCCTGCAATCGCCCCGGGGGCGGTCAGATGTCTGCGCCGACCCTTGATTTCCGCCGGCGGCTCGCTGACACAGCCCAGATCTTGCGAGGGCTTTCGAAAGACATCGAGGATTGAAGATAGTTGGTAGTTCATCGGACAGTCTGGTACCGTGTACTAACGAGATTTCGGACGAAGGTTACGGCCGGCAGGCGTTCTTCGCGCCAACCTGACGGTGCGTCCTGCGGTCAAAGGCTCCGTCCACACGCCGCCTCTTCTTTTCCGGAGCCTCCGGAGTCATTGCCTCGTTTTCCATGCTCCGTTTGATCCAGTGCTTGCGTCAGGGCATGATTGCAGGATAGGGAGGCAGCGAAATGAGCCCCCAAGGCTTCCAAAATGCCTCTCCCGGACCCGCTCGCCCCCAGGCGGCATTTGCAACGACTCACTGGAGCATGGTCGTTTGTGCCGCCGATGCCGGCACCGCTGAAGGCCAGGCGGCATTGGAGGAGCTTTGCCGGATTTATTGGTATCCAATTTACAGTTTCGCGCGCCGCGGCGGCCTGGCGCCGCACGACGCAGAGGATCTCACCCAGGGGTTTTTCGCGGACCTGCTTGCACGGGACGCAATCGCCCGCGCCGACGCAACGCGCGGCAGGTTCCGGACGTTTCTTCTCGCGGCGTTCCAGAACTTCCATTCCCACCAGCGGTCGCGCGCGGCCAGCCTGAAACGCGGCGGCGGCAATGAGGTCGTCTCGATCGATGCGATCCGGGACGCCGAAGGTCACCTGAGCGCCGAACCTACCGCGGCGGAGACGCCGGAGGCGAATTTCGACCGGCAATGGGCGCTGCGCCTGATCGAGCAGTCGCTGGGCGTCGTCCGACGGGAGTATTCCGCGGCCGGAAAGGCGGCGGTGTTCGACGAGTTGAAGAGTGTGGTCTGGGGCGGAAAAGATCCCGGTCCTTATTCAGAGATCGCGAACCGGCTCGGAATTGCCGAAGGTGCGGTGAAAGTCGCTGTTCACCGGCTGCGTCGGAGCTTCCGGGACCAGCTTCGCGCGGATGTGGCAAGGACCGTGATGAACCCGGCGGAGGTGGATGATGAGATCCGTCATTTGATCCGTTGCGTCGGTGGTGTAACCTGAGCCGCGATTTCAGTTAGAATAACATCGCTGGCCCTATTGCCGCGTGAACGCCCTCTCGACTTGCCCGAGCTGCAACTCAGTGATCCATACCCGATCGTCGGATGGACTGTGTCCGGCTTGTCTGCTGCGGTCGGCTCTCGGCGAGGAAGAAGACAATTTGGAGGAGGAATCGGGGCGGTTGACGCTGCCGCATCAGTTCGGCCCCTACGAGTTCACCGAGGAGATCGGTCGCGGCGGAATGGGTGTGGTGTACCGGGCACGCCAGAGCACGCTTAACCGGATGGTGGCGGTGAAGCTGCTCCTCTCGGGTGCGTATTCGAGCGAGGCCGCGTTGCGTCGGTTCCAGCTTGAGGCCGAGGCGGCCGCCGGGCTGCAGCATCCCAATATCGTCGGGATCCACGACTATGGCGAGTGGGAGGGCCAGCCGTATTATGCGATGGATCTCATCCCGGGGCGCAATCTGGCGGATCTTTGCGACGGGAGGCCGCTGCCTGCGGCGCGGGCAGCGGAAATCCTGCGCGACCTGGCCCAGGCCGTTCATTACGCCCATCAAAAGGGTATTCTGCACCGCGACCTCAAGCCATCGAACGTGCTGATCGGCGAGGACGGAAGGCCCCGGATCACCGACTTTGGGCTGGCGAAGTGGCTGGACAATTCTGCGGGGGCAACCGTCAGCGGGCAGATGCTGGGTTCGCCCAGTTACACGTCGCCCGAACAGGCCTCAGGACGGTTGGACAAGATCGGCGTTGCCAGCGATGTCTACAGCCTGGGCGCGTTGTTCTACCACCTATTGACCGGCCGCGCACCGTTCAACGCCTCCACTCCTGCTGAAACGCTGCGCCTGGTTCTCGACTCCGATCCGGCGCCTCCCCGGCTTCTCAACCCCACGCTTTCCCGCGAGCTTGAGACCATCTGTCTGAAGTGCCTCTCCGCCGAACCAGAGCGGCGATACGCCTCGGCGGCCGCGCTGGGCGAGGACATCGACCGCTACCTCGACAACCGACCAATCCTGGCCCGCCCGCCCGGCGCATTTTACCGCCTGCGGAAGTTCACCGCGCGCCACCGGGCCGCCGTCGCCGTCGCCGCGGCGCTTGTGGCCGTCCTCATCAGCGCCTCCGTTGTCAGCTCGCTTCTCGCGCTGCGCGCCACGCGCGCGGAACGGGCGCAGGCACAGCAGCGCGCGCTCGCCGAGGTCGAGCGGGCGAACGCCGACGATCTGCTTGCGTTCATGCTGGGCGACCTCCGCACCCAGCTCGCCCGGTTGGGGCGGCTCGACGTGCTTGAGTCCATTGGCGACAAGGCGATGACCTACTTTGGCTCCCGGAAGGCAGGCGAGCTCAGCGACACCGCCCTTGCCCGCCACTCCCAGGCGCTCACCCAGATCGGCGAAATCCGGATGGCCCAGGCGCGCTATGCCGACGCAACCGCCGCATTCACCGAAGCCTACCAGCGGGCGGCCGTCCTTGCCGCAAAGCATCCAAACAACGGAGACATGTTGTTCGAGCGCGGCCAGGCGGAATATTGGATCGGGTATGTGTACTGGCGCCGTGGCGACTTCGGCAACGCCGCCACCTGGCTGACGCGCTATCGCGGAACCAGCCTCGCGCTCCTCGCGCTCGATCCGTCACGGACCGCGTGGCGCAGTGAGCTCGTCTACAGCGACCACAATCTCGCCGTCCTCTGCATGGACCAGGGTGACTTTGCCAAGGCCCGCTCCGGTTTTCTCGCGGAATTGGATACATTGGAGAAGCTTCATCAGGCCAACCCGGCCGACATCGACTTCTGCAACCTGATCGCCGAAGCGCACTCCTGGCTCGGAAGCCTGGCCGAGCAACAAGGGGATTACAGCGAGGCGATGGTTCATTTTGTCGCTCAGACCAGCCAACTCGAACAACTCGTCAAAGCCGCACCTGACGCGGCAAACTGGCGCTACAAGCTGGCCAAAGCCTTTTTGTTCCGCACGGACGTCCACATGATTCGCGGACAGCTCGCCGCCGCCCGGGAAAGCTTGGCCCGGGGACGCACCTTGATCGACGCACTTGTGGTCCAGGACCCGTCCAACCGGTTGTGGCTGCAAACGTCGTTGAGCACCCGGCTGATGGGAGCGCTGGTCGACAAGAGCGAAGGCGATTCCGCGGCGGCTGCTCATGTGATTGACGAGATCCGGCCACGACTCGAAGCCCTTGTAGACGCTGAGCCTTCTGATCGTGGATTCGCCAAATGGCTGGCTCTGGCCTGGAGGGTGGAATCACAACTTTGCCTGGCCAGCGACCGGGCCGATGCGGCTCGTGACGCGGCGCGGGCCGTCGCCCTCGGCGAAAAGCTGGTCAAGGATCATGGGGCTACTGCCAGTGAAATCGGCGACTGCGCGCAGGCCTGTCTCGTCGCAGGCGAAATCGCGCTTCGCGCGGGCGATCGCAGCACCGCGCAGAAAGACTGGCAGAGGGCAAGTGAGCTGCTTGCACCCAGACTCGCCAATTCCCGCGACTGGCGGCTGCTCGATCCTGCTGTGCGTGCCGCCGCCGCGCTCGGCCATCCCGAGGAAGCGCGCGACCTGATTGCCCGGCTGAGTCAGATGGGCTATGTGCCGCTGGATCCATGGCCCAGTGTCAATACGCCCCAGACGCCCTGAGTCGTCTCAATTCAATAAACCCTGCCTTCACTCCTAAAAATGATGTCGTCAGGTGATCGCTGTAGGAGCCTGCTTGCAGGCGATTCCGAAATGACAATCGCCTGCAAGCAGGCTCCTACAATTAGCATGGATACGGCCAAGTTTCTTTTGAGAACATCAACCCAACAACCAGAACCATCCAATGGCATCAAAACACAAACAGCCCTCCGAGACATTCACTGAGATCGTCTTTTCGATCGTCAAATTCCGCAATTTGCTCAGCCCTTACGCCGGCTCCCCCCTGACCCTGCACCGGATGCAGTTGGCAAATCCGAATGAGGCGGTCGAACTGGCTGAAAGAAAGAACTCGGAGAACATCCTGATCCATCGCGGCGAAGCAACGATCCGCTTCACGATCAAGCCGGACGCCAACAACGATGTCTATTTCCCGATCGGAATCGCATTCAAGCTCCGGCCCGGAAAAGGCAAGGCTGCGAGTGGAGACATCCTCGGGCGAAAAGACTTTAGTCGGGAAGACGTCCGCCTCGGGCCGAACGACCTCATCATCAAGGCCAGTCATTTCGAAGGTTGCGGATCCACTCCGCAGCACCGGTACAAATTCTCATTGTTCATACAACGAGAGCGCGACGGAGCGCTCGGAGTCATTGATCCAATAATCGACAACGATCCCGGCATGCATTGATCCAGCCGCCGATTCCGTGGTCAGAGGAATGACTGGCCGGTCGGTAACGGGCCGGATACACGTTCTAGTCGCTTGACCGCATGGCGCCGGGCGAAGACAGCCAGCCGCGGAATGAAAGTGCCGTGAGCGCAAAAGACCTCAGCTCCAAGCCGGATCCATGCACTCGGCTGTAGGGCCGCCGCTCGTCGGCGCGCCCTTTCCCCAATGAACTGTGGCATGCCGACAAGCGGCGGCCTTACCACCATTCGGTGATCGCTGGCATCATTCGAAAGCCCGGCGCATCGTTCTACCGTTGCCGTCGCCAGGGATAGCGGTCAGAAAGGACAGAGGATTCCAAATGACAAAGACAAAGGAAGGCGCTCAGTTCCTTCGGTATTTCGGTCCCTTGCTGGATGCTTTGCGGGCTTTGGGAGGATCAGCCACGCCTGATGAGGCCGTTCAGAAGGTTGCGGAGATTTGCAACCGTATCTGATGTGCGACGCCCACCCCCTAGCTCATGCTTCTGAATCGACTGTGGAAACTGTTATGAAACCTTTGATCTTCACCCTCTGCGTTGCGTTCGCACTCGGCGGCATGCGCGCGCAAACGCCCGCGTGGCAGCCATCGCCGGGACACACCCAGGTGCCGATCTGGCCGGGAGCGGCGCCGGATGCACAGCCTATCCCGAGGCCGGAGGACGTTACGACGAGGGTATCCGGCTGTGGATGCGGCCGACAAGGAGAGCTGCCGCCCGGATTTTGCGGTGGCCCTTTATCCCGGGCATCTGTCGCTTGCAGAGAACAGTTTCGCGCTGAATCCGGATATCGACAGCCACATCACCCGCCAGACGCCGCCCACGTTCCTGCTGCAAAACGAGGACGACCACGTCGACCGCGTGGAGGATTCGTTGTCCTACTACGCGGCACTGAAAAAAGCAGGAGTGCCGGTGGAAATGCATTTGTAGGCACAAGGCGGGCATGCGTTCGGACTGCGGCGCACGAAGTTCCCGGTGACTGACTGGCCCCGGTTGGTCGAGACCTGGCTGAGGACGATCGGAATGATTCCGGAGTAGGCGATCACGTGGTCGGAATACCGGATTGCAGCCCTGAGATTGGCCGGGGAGCGACCCCGGCGAAGAACGTCATCGCTGACCCCCGCGCCATGCGGATGAGCGCGCGCGGCCGGCCTGCCGGGTCGGGCGGCAGGGCAGGCGGAGCGTTCCCCCCGGCCGGCTCTGGCGAACGCGCGAAGCCGTTTGAACGCCGTGAGCGCCGCCCTGCCTTGGACATCCTAAGGAAAAGGCTTGCATTCTGCATTAGGCCGTCTAAGTGAAGGCCATGGCCCGGAAATGCGACCTCCTCCAGGGCACCCTCGACATGCTCGTTCTCCGCGTCCTGAGCCGCGGCGAACTTCATGGCTGGGGCATCGCCCAGAAACTCGAGCAGCTGTCCCGCAGCGCGCTCCAGGTGGATGAAGGCTCCCTTTACCCGGCCCTCTACCGGATGGAAGACAAGGGCTGGATCGAGGCGGAGTGGAGGGTGACCGAGAACAACCGGCGCGCGAAATACTACGCCCTCACACGGGCCGGCCGCAATCGGCTCAAGGCCGAACAGGAAGACTGGGACCGCATGTCCGCCATCATCGCGGAGGTGATGCAGTCGGCCTGATCCCGCAATCTCCAACCCGGATCCGCCATGGGGCTTCGTCGCTGCATGCTTCGCCGCTTTCGCCATCTGTTCCGCCGCCGGCAGTCGGAAGCCGAGATGGCCGAGGAGATGCGCTTCCACCTCGCGCAGCGCGCAGCGGACTATGCCGCCGACGGATTTTCCGGCGAAGAGGCGCGCTTCGCCGCCCAGCGGAAGTTCGGCAACCTCGGGAGCATTCAAGAACAAGCGCGGGAGGCGCATGGATGGGGCTGGCTCGAACGTCTGCTCAAGGATCTGCGCTTCGCCCTGCGTGAGCTGGCCAGGACCCCCGGCTTTACCTTCCTGGCCATCATTACGCTCGGGCTCGGCATCGGCGCCAACACCGCGATGTTCAGCCTGCTCGATTATATGCTTTTAAGGCCGTTGCCGTACGCCGACAGCGAGCAGTTGGATCTCATTTATCGAACCGCGGGCCCGAACCCGATCCGACCCATCGACGGTGGTGTCTCGCCCGCCGATTTTCTCGACCTAAGACGCGAGATTGGCGGCTATGGCGAGGTTGCCGCTTACGAGTATGGAAACGCGAATCTATCCGAGCCCGGCCAACCTGCCGACCTGGCCAATGCAATCCGCATCTCCCCGGATCTTTTTTCGCTGCTCGGCACACCTCCCCAACTTGGCCGCAGTTTCCAGACAAAGGAGGGTGTTCAGGGAAACGACCGGGTCGTCATCATCAGTCACCGCTACTGGCAGGACCGGTTCGGAGGTCGGGCCGACATCATCGGTCATATGGTTCGCGTCGATGGTGAGCCCCACGAAATCGTCGGTGTGCTGCCTGCCTCGTTCGACGACTGGCGCCATTTCGGCTGGGTCGATCTGTTCTGGCCGCTCAGTCTCACAAAGGGAAAATCCGCCGACCGCCACAACACGATGCTCCGGCTCATCGGGCGGCGATTGCGCAAACTCTCGCCCGCCGCGGCGGAGGGATTTTTCTCTGCCTTCGGGGCACGGTTGGCAAAAGATTTTCCAGAGGTGAACGCCGGGAGCGCCTGGCGCGCGATCCCGCTTAACCAATCCATTTTGCCCAAGACCGGCTCCTCCATGCTCGCGATGCTTGTCGGCCTTTCCGGCTGCGTGCTGCTCATCGCCTGCTCCAATCTGGCGAATCTGCTTCTGGCCCGCACGATGGCCCGCGCCCGCGAGTTCGCGCTGCGCTCCGCCCTGGGCGCTTCGCGTCTCCAGTTGCTGCGCCCCTTGATTGCCGAATCGCTTCTGCTCGCCTTGGCCGGCGCCTGTTGCGCCGTTGTCGTCGCGCGCCTGGCCGGCGATTGGCTCAACGTTCGGTCCACGTCCGACAACGGTGAAACAGCGCAGTTCGCCGTCGACTGGCTTGTTTTCGGCTGGGCGGTTGCCGCCTCGCTCGTTACCGCTTTCGCATTTGGCCTGTCGCCTGCGCTCTTCGCGATGCGGCTTGACGTAAACACCACGTTGAAGAGCGGCGGGCGCGGCTCGACCGGGGGGCGCGGTCACCAGCGCTTTCGCCATGTCCTCATCGTCGGCCAATTCGCCCTCGCCATGGTCTTGCTC
>PMKA01000415.1 GCA_003157575.1 Opitutia bacterium | reverse complement strand
CCGGTCCTTGAAATAGATATGGTCGGGGATCGTGCTGACGAGGCTTTGGAAAAGGGCCTGCTCCGCGCGCAACTCCTCCTGCGCCTTCCGTTGCTCCTCCAGGATGCTCAACAACACCGCGTGGGCCCGCTCCGCCTCGGCCCGCAGCCGGTTGGCCTCCGCTTCCGTCTGCTCACGCCGGGTGAGCTCCTCCTTGAGGATGCAGTTGGCCTGCTGCAGCTGCAAGGTCTTCTCCTCCAGTTTTCGGATGAGCACATTGCCGTAGTCCTTCAACAGCGCGCCCGGATCGCCCTCGGGCGCGTGCGCGGGCGGAAGTTCGCCCTGCTGCGCTCTTGCCAGCAGCTCCTTGAGGCGCGTCATGAGTTCCTCGGGCTCGGCGGGTTTCAGAATGAAGGCGTCCGCGCCCAGGTTGAGCGCGAGGCGTTCGTCCTTCGCCTCCGTGTAGGTCGCGGTGTAGACGACGAACGGAATGCTGCGGAGCCGTTCGTCGACCTTCCAGCTGCGCAGGAGGGTGTAGCCGTCCATNNGAGAAGATCCGAGACGACGAGGTCGGGCGGGGACATGCGCGCCTTGACGAGCGCCTCGGCGCCGTGGCGCGCCTCGTCCACGGCACACCCGTTTCCCTCAAGGAGCGTCCTCAGAAGATAGAGGTTCTCCGGCTTGTCATCCACAATCAGTACGCGGGTCATGGGGCGGTCTCCTTTCTTTTTGGAGGCAGGAAGCGCTCGACCTCGGCGACAAAGGTCTCCGGGTTGACCGGCTTCTCGATGTAACCGTCGCAACCGGCCGCGATGGCCTGTTCCCGGTCGCCGAGCACNNGCCACCTCGTAGCCGTCCATGCCGGGCAGCTGGATGTCGAGCAACACCAGGTGGGGCCGGACCCGGGCGGCCAGCTCGATGCCGTGCGGACCGGACACCGCGGGGACGACTTCATAGCCGTTCTTCTCCAGAAGATAGGTCACGAGATAACGGTTCTGTTCGTTATCCTCGATGAGAAGTATGCTGGGTTTCATGGAGGGTCCGGATGAATTGGAAGGCGCAACGGGTTTGCCGGGTGTGAAAGTATACAATTATCATGAAGAAGAAGCAAACGGTCTTGTGTCCCGACGGCGCCCGGTTCAGCCGCCCGGAAGGATAAATGTGAAAACGCTCCCTTTTCCCCATTCGCTGGCGACCCGGATTTCGCCGCCCATCAGCTCCGCCAGGCGCCGGCAGATTGCCAGGCCCAGGCCCGTGCCCTCATGCTGGCGGGTCAGGCCGGCGTCAATCTGCCGGAACGGCTTGAAAAGCGTGTCGAGATCCCCCGGTTTGATGCCGATGCCGGTATCGCGCACCTCGAAATGAAGCAGGAAGCCGGAAGAGGAAGAAGAGGCGCCTCCGCCGGCGTTTCCCCGGTCTTTGCCATCCTCCCGGCCGGGGCCGTTCGCCCCCGTCGGGGATTCTTCCCTCCAGACGCGAAAGTTGACCTCGCCGCGTTCGGTGAACTTGACCGCGTTGTTGAGCAGGTTCAGCAGCACCTGTTCGACCCGCCTCTGGTCGCTTGACGCCCTGCCCACGTCCGGCGCCAGTTCCGCATGCAGCGCCAGGCCCTTCATCCCCGCCAGCGGCTCGATGATGCCGACGACCTTTCCGATGGAGGCCCGCAGGTCGAACGGCTCGCGTACGACCTCCAGCTGCCCGGCCTCGATCTTGGAAATGTCGAGCACGTCGTTGATGAGCGCGAGCAGATGCCGCGCGCTTCCGCGGACCATCTCAAGCTGCTTGTGCTGCTCCCCGTTCAGCGGTCCGGGCAGGCCCTGCAGAATGATGCCGGTAAACCCGATGATCGAATTGAGAGGGGTGCGCAGCTCGTGCGACATTGTCGCCAGGAATGCGGACTTCAGGCGGTCGGCCGCCTCGGCGCGATCCCTTGCAATTGACAGTTCCGCGGTGCGTTCGACGACGCGCTGTTCGAGCCGGGCGTTCAGCTCCCGGATTGCATGTTCCGCCTCCAGCCGTTCGCCCTCCCGGCGGAGGACTTCAAGCGCGAAGGAGATGTCCGCCGCCGCCGCCTCGAGCAGCGCCACTTCATTTTCGCCAAAAATACCAGGTTCCTTCGCGTAGATCGTCAGCACGCCGGGCACCTCGCCGCGCAACCGGATGGGCAGGGCGGCGGAGGCGCGGAAACCCTGGCTCGCCGCCGCCTCCCGCCATGGCAGAGTCCGCTGGTCGGTGAGGAAGTCGTCGCAAACAAAGGTCCTGTTTTCGCGGATCGCCGTGCCGGTCGGGCCGCAGCCTTCGGGCCTGTCGTCGGCAAAGACCTTGATCCTGGCGAGATAGCCTGAATCGTCGCCGAATTGGCCGACGGGGACGACCAGGCTCGTCCCGGGATCGCGCCAGCCGATCCACGCCATCTTGAACCGGCCGGACTCGACGATGGTCCGGCAGATATCCCGGAACAGCTGTTCCCGGGAGGCGACGTGCATGACGGCCTGGTCGACGTGGCTCAGGACGGCATAAAGCCGGTTGAACTGCTCGATCTCACGCTCGCGGGCCTTGCTTTCCGTGATGTCGCGCGAGACGCCGACGACGCCGATGATGTTGCCATCCTTGTCCCTCCACGGCGCCTTGGTGGCCTGCAAGGTGCGTGTGACGCCCGCGATCGTGCCTCGTTCCTCAAGCGTCAGGACCTGGCCGGACTCGATGACCTTGCGGTCTCCGTTCATGATGGCCCCGGCGGTTTCCGGGGAGAACAGCTCCTGGTCGGCCTTTCCGATGATGGCTTCGGGCGCCCTGCCCAAAAAGGCCGCGCCGGCCGAGTTGATCATCTGGTAGCATCCGCGCAGGTCCTTCACGAAGACGGCGTCGCTTGTCCCCTCGGTGACCGCCACGAGCAGGGAGTAGTTTTGCCGGAGCTGGTCCTCAACCAGATTGCGGGCCGTCAGTTCGGCGCGCAGGGCGTCCGTCCTTTCGCGAACGGTCTCCGACAGACTCGCGCGGCTGCGCGCCAGCACGAAGACCAGCAGGCAAAGCAGGAAGATCATCGCTGCGCCGGTCAGGTAAAACAGCAGAACCGGCATGCTCAGGCCCGTCTGCCAGCCCTCGCGGGGGCAGTTGCCGACCTCCCAGGAGCCGTCCGGCAGGGAGACGCGGCGCACGACGGGCTGATGTTCAAAGACCGCCGGCGGGCCAAAGAACACGCCGTCCGACTCCCGCCGGATGGCGAACAGGAAGTCGTTGTCGCCGCCTTCGCCGATCCCTGCTTCGTCGAGGAGGTGCCCGATGTTCAGGACGATCGCAACCAGGCGGGCGGGCGCCCCGTCGGCGCGCGGGACGGGCTCGCGGACGATGATCCCCAATCCACCCTGGACAAGGTCGAGCGGCCCGGAGACTGCGGCGCGGCCCGTCCGCAGGGCGCGCGTGACATCGGCGCCGATGGCCGGCCGCGGGTCCATCAGCAGATTGTGCCCGAGGACCGTCTCATTGCCCTTGAGCGGATAGGTGTGGGTGATGACGCCGTCGGAGACGATCTGAAAGGCGCGAATCCAGCTCGAGCTGGCGTGGAGGCCGGAGGCGAACGTGCTGAATTGCGCACCGTCGACCTCCTTGCCGCCGGCGGTCTGCCCGGCGACAAACACCTTGAGGCTCTCGAGCTTTTCCCCGATCCGGTCGATGGACCGCTGCAGGACCTCGGCGTGAAAATCAAGGGTGTGCTGCGCGCGCAACCGCTGCCCGGAGGCGAGCTGGTTGGCGAAACTCCTCCCCAGCCAGAGCATCGGGGCTGTGAGCAGCAACAGAGGCAGCACGGCCCAGAACGCCGCTTTTCCTCGCGAGCTCACGAGACCTCCCTGTCGATGCCGAAGGCCGTTATCATGCAGACGGATCTTGGATCGTTAGGTCTCATTGCGAGGGTCTCCGAATTTTCAATCAGCGAACACCGGGCGGTTCAGCGGAACCGTTCTGCGAATTGCCCGGCGCGGCATGAAATGCAGTCTACCGCGACTGCGCCCCATCGTCAATTGTCTTAAACTTCGAAAAAAATGATCCATCGAAGGGTTGCATCGGGTTCCGATGCCGGCCAGAATAGGGGCAAATCGGCCGTCGGTCGGTGGCTGCGACGGGCCTGAAAGGAGAGAAACATGCTGCGGGTTCTGATTGTCGACGACTGTGAGGAAAGCCGGTATCTTCTCGAAACGCTGTTGAAGGGAAGCGGCTACGAGGTAGAGCGCGCCTGCGACGGCGCGGAAGCCCTCGCAAAGGCCCGCCTGAACCCGCCGCAGCTCATCATCTCCGACCTGCTCATGCCGGTGATGGACGGCTACCGGCTGCTGCGCCAGTGGAGGGCGGACGAGCGGCTCAGGCAGATCCCCTTCATCGTCTACACCGCCACCTTTACGGACCACAAGGACGAGCAGCTGGCCGTGAGCCTGGGCGCCGACGCCTATATTCTCAAGCCCGCGGAACCGGAGGACCTGATTGCTCGCGTCAAGCAGGCTGTCGGCGCCCCAAGAGGGGAAGGTCCGCCCGCGCGGACCGTTGCCGTTGCGCAGGCCCGCACTCCGGTCGCCGCGCCGGAAGAGGAGGAGGCCAGGATACTCGGGCGGTACAGCGAGGTCCTCATCCGCAAGCTCGAGGACAAGGTGCTGGAGGCGGACAGGGCCAGACGTGAATTGCAGCGCGACATCGACGAGCGCAACCGGACCGAGGCGGCGTTGCGGGAGAGCGAGCTTCGGTTCCGCACGCTGGCGAATTCGGGTCAGGCCCTGATATGGACCTCCGGCACGGACAAAAAGTTCGATTATTTCAACCAGCCGTTGCTGGATTTCACGGGTCGGACTCTCGAGGAAGAGATGGGGGACGGCTGGAGGAATGGCGTGCATCCGGACGATCTTTCGCGCTGCGTGGAGACCTACGCCCGCGCCTTCGACCGCCGCGAACGTTTCAGCGTGGAGTACCGGCTCCGGCGTCAGGACGGTGAATACCGCTGGATCAAGAATGACAGTTGTCCGCGTTTCAACAGCGAGGGCGAGTTTCTCGGCTACATCGGGCATTGTCTGGACATCACGGAGCACAGGCAGACGGAGGAGCGGCTGCGGCAGCAGGCGGCGCTGCTGGACGCCGCCAGCGACGCCATCTACGTGCGGACGCTGGATCACATCGTGACGTATTGGAACGAGGGCGCGGAGCGGATTTATGGCTGGACGCGCACCGAGGTTTTGGGCCGCAAGATAACCGATTTCGGAGACGCGGATCACGGGGCATTCGAGGCGGCGCATGCGGCTCTCCTGGCACATGGCGCCTGGTCCGGGGAGCTCAAGAAGATCGGCCGGGCCGGCAAGGAGATGCTCGTGTTTTGCCGCTGGACCTTGCTGCGGGACCAGCAGGGGCGGCCGAGGGAGGTGCTGGCCATCAACACCGACATCACCGAGAAGAAGCAGCTGGAGTCCAATTTCCTGCGCGCCCAGAGGCTGGAGAGCATCGGAGGGCTGGCCGGAGGCATCGCCCATGACCTGAACAACATCCTGACCCCGATCCTCATGACGGCGTCGCTTTTGCGCGAGACCGTCAGCGACCCTTCGAGCCGCGAGATGTTGCAGACGGTGGAAGCCTGCGCGCAGCGCGGAGGGGAGATCATCCGGCAGCTGCTGACCTTTGCGCGCGGAAAGCCCGGCGCCCGCATACCGCTGCCGGTGCGGCATCTCCTGGGCGAGATGGAGAAGATTGTCCGCGAGACGTTCCCCAGGAACATCCGGGTGCTGGTCACCGCGCCCCATGACCTCTGGATGGTGCTGGGGGACGCCACCCAGATCCATCAGGCGCTCATGAACCTCTGCGTCAACGCCCGCGACGCGATGCCCGAAGGGGGCATGCTCACGCTGGCGGCGGCGAATGCGACCATCGACGAGAAGTTTGCGGCCGCCACGCCGGAGGCCAGGGCCGGCCCCCACGTTTGCATCAGCGTGACCGACACCGGAGGCGGGATCGCGCCCGAGAACATCGACCGGATTTTCGATCCGTTCTTCACAACCAAGGAGATCGGCAAGGGCACGGGCCTTGGGCTGCCAAGCGTTTTGGGCATCGTGCGCGGACACGGCGGGTTTGTGCGGGTGAACACCAGTCCGGGTTCAGGCACTACGTTCGAGCTCTTCCTGCCGGCGTCAATGGCGGCGCCGGTCGCGCCGGAGGCGTCAACGGCGGTCCCGTTATCGCGCGGCGCTGGCGAACTGATCCTGGTCGCCGACGACGAGGAAATTGTGTGCGGCGTCGTGCAGGGCCTGCTGGAAAGGCAGGGGTACCGTGTGGTGTGCGCCAACGAGGGCGAGGCGGCGCTGGCGCTGTTCGCCCAGCGGCACACCGAGATCAAAGCCGTCCTCACCGACCTGATGATGCCGGGCATGGACGGGGCGGCGCTGGTCAGGGCGCTGCGGAAACTCGACGCCAGCCTGCCCATTGTCGGCATGACGGGCCTGGGCGAACGCTCGGACATCAAGGGGTTGGAAAGCCTCGACCTTCCGGCGATGCTGGCAAAGCCCTTTGCAAAGGACGAGCTGCTTGCGGCGGTGCAGAAGGCGCTTGGCGGGAAATAACGGTATTCGGAGATTTGATACACCGGGCGGAAGGCGAACCCCGGCCGGCTGGGCCGAAATGCGTGGAAGCCCGGTCGCGACAACGGCCGGATGAGGGCGTCACGCCCTGGCCAGCGGGATGGTGACGCGCATCGTCGTTCCCTGCGGACTTGTGGAAAGGACGACGATGCTGCCGTGGTGGCTGTGCAGGATGCGCTCGACGATTGCCAGCCCGAGTCCCGTGCCGTCGGGCCGGCTGCTGAGGAACGAGTCGAAAACCCGGTCGCGGATCGCCTCGGGGATGCCGTGTCCGGTGTCCGACAGGTCGATGTTCACCACCTGGGCGCCGTTGCGGTCCTCCGTACCGCAGCGGATCGTGATCGCGCCTCCGTTCGGCATGACCTGCATCGAGTTCAGCAGCAGATTGAGGAGCACCTGTTGCAGCTGCCCCTTGTGGCCGTCGACGATGGGCGACGGGCTGGGCGGCTGAAAGTTGAGGTGGATCTTCGCCTGCGCGAGCTTCAGGCGGACGAGCATGACGGTGTCGTCGATGATCTCGACCACCGCCCATCGCGAATAGAGGTTCGCGGGCGCCTTCGCGAAACCAAGGACCCGGGTGACGATGGCCTCGAGCTGGTCGAGCTTCTCGCCGATGATGCGCTGGTCCCTCCGGCGGGGGTCGTCCTCCGGAAAGTTGAGGTCGAGCGTGCCGTAAAGGAGTTTGATGACCGTCAGGGGATTGCGGATCTCGTGGGCGATCTCCGCTGCAAGCAGGCCGAGCGTGGTGAGGCGGTCGTTCTTGCGGAGCGATTCCTCGCTCTGGAAGACGCGGGTGTAGAGCCTGGAATTCTGGATGGCGACGGCGCCGAGGCTGGCGAGGGCTCCGAGCAGGCGTTTCTCGTCGTTGGTGAAACGATGCGGCCTGTCGGTGAACGTGGCGAGCACGCCGATGGCGTCGCCTTCAAAAAGCAGCGGCGCGGCGAGCATCGAACACAGGTTGTGACCGCGCGGAAGGTCGACGACGTCGGCATACTCCGGGCTGGGCAGGTTCTGGAATTCGATCTGCCGCTTCGCATGCAGGACGGACGCGATCAGGCAGTGGTTGAGCGGCAGCTGCTCCGTGGGCTCGGGGGCGGATCCGGCGGTCCCGCCCGGATCTTCCGGAACAGGGGCCGACATTGAAACCAGCTGCGCGGTCGCCTTGGCCGTGTCGCACAGGTAAAGCGCACAGAGCCGGGCTCCCATGATCTGGCGCGCCTCCCGGGTGACGGTGTCAAAGAGCTCCTGTTCCTCGAGCTTGGACACGAGCGACTGGCCGATCGTGATGAGCGTCTCAAGCTGGCGCGCCTTTCCCTGGAGCTGACGGAGCTGCCAGAGGCGCTGCACAACGGTCGTCGCCCCCGCGGTCAGGCGGTCGAGCAGCGCCAGGTCCGCCTCGGAGAATCCGCGGAGCCGGGTGCTGTCGAGATTGATCACGCCGATGACCTGCCCGTTGGCCTCCATCGGCGCCGCCATTTCGCAACGGACGTCCTCCCGCAGGCGCACGTAGCGAGGATCGGCCGCCACGTCGGGCACAAGTTGGGAGCGTCCGTGGAAAGCGACCCAGCCGGTGATTCCCTGTCCGAGGCGAAGGGCGACCTCGGCGCTGTCCGGAGGCAACCCCTTTTGAATCTCGATTTCGAGCCGGCCGGTGTCCGCGTTGAGGAGGGCGATCGATCCGCAGGAGGCATGGAACAGACCGGCGATTTCGCCGAGGATGATTTCCAGCGCGCTGTGCGGGTCGTCCGTCTGCGTGCCGACCGACGATATCCGGTAGAGCGCGCGGAGGGTGCGCAGATCGTCGGGGACCGGAGCCGGGAGCGCGGGGACCGGCGGGGCTGCCTTCGCTGGAGTTGGCGGTTCCACGGCAGACAAGTCGGGCGGTTGCGGCGAAAACGGCGGAGCCGGAGACCGCTCAGACAACCGGCTGGTCCACCACTTCGGGCGTGATCACGCGGACAAGGGCGTCGCGCAGGGCGTGGAGGCGCCCCTTGTCCTCGGTCGCCTCGTGGTTCGCGCTCTCGATGTAGAACGTGTCGAGGGCGACGCTGCGCTCGGTGTTGAT
>PMKA01000248.1 GCA_003157575.1 Opitutia bacterium | reverse complement strand
CAAAGCGTGCAGCGAGGCGTCGCGGCGGCGGAGCTCGATGGCGCAAAGATCGCCGCGCGGCCGCTTTCCTTCCCACTCAAAGACGACGGCGCCATCCATCGGCTGCAAGTCCGGCTGCTCTAGTACTACTGAGTCAGAAGGTCGCAGGTCGCTTGATTTGAGAATCGCGTACGGAGAGGATTCCCATAGAGAAACAGGGGGTTCGGATGGCTCTCCGGGGAGCGAAGGGGGTTCAAGCGCGTTTTGCGCGGTACGTCGAAAGTCTTGTCAGCGTAATCGGGCACGCGGATAGAGCGGGTCCGTTGCGTGACTATTGCACGGGCCTGATTGTATCGGAAGCACGCAAGAGCGTGGAGCCGATGGCGGCGATCACGGCGCCGGATCGAACGGGCGCGCAGCATCAGTCCTTGCTGCATTTTGTCGGCCAAGGGCCGTGGTCGGACGAGGCGGTCCTGGGCAAAGTTCGCGAGATGGTGTTGCCACAGATTGAGCGTCACGGACCGATCACGGCGTGGATTATCGACGACACCGGCATTCCCAAAAAGGGGCAGCACTCGGTTGGGGTGGCGCACCAATACTGCGGACAACTTGGCAAGCAGGCGAACTGTCAAGTTGCCGTATCGTTGTCGGTTGCCAACCACGCGGCGAGCCTTCCTGTGGCTTATCGGCTGTACTTGACGAAGGATTGGGCTTCGGACGAGGCGCGTCGGCTCAAGGCGAAGGTGCCAGAGGAGATCTGCTTCAAGACCAAACCGGAGATCGCGCTCGAACATATCCACTGGGCGTGTGAGACCGGCCTTCCTGGCGATATGGTGCTGGTGGACGCGGGCTACGGCCATGACTCCAAGCTGCGGGCCGGCATCACAGCTCTCGGGAAGACCTATGCGGCAGGTATACAGCCGCAGACCTTGGTGTGGGGGCCGGGCAAACAGCCGGGCCGCGCCCCGAAGAAAGGCCGCCGGGATGCGCCCGATACGATCTCGGTCAAAGAGCTGGCCCTCGGGCTGCGTGCGAAAGCGTGGCATAGGATCGAGTGGCGGGAAGGCACGAATGAACGGCTCTGCTCTCGGTTTGCTCGCGTGCGGGTTCACGTTGCATCGAGCCACGAACAGGCTGAGAAGCCGGCACAGGAGTGGCTGCTGGTCGAGTGGCCCGAGGGAGAGGATGCGCCGACCAAATATTGGTTGTCGACCTTGCCAAAAACCATTCCGTTCCGCGATCTGGTCGACGCCGCCAAACTGCGCTGGCGCGTCGAGCGCGACTATCAAGAACTCAAGCAAGAGGTCGGCCTGAACCATTTTGAAGGGCGAGGATGGCCAGGCTTTCATCATCATGCCACACTGTGCATCGCGACCTACGGGTTCCTGATCTCCGAAAGGGAGACGATTCCCCCCTCAGGACTTCGTCGCGCCCGGCTGTTCCCGGAGGTTGCCGTATCCGACGGTTACCGACCCAGAGGAACCTCCATTGCGGCCTGAGCGGCACATCCCCAACTCAATCGCCACGATGCGACGCAGACTCATCGACGCCATCGTTAAACGCCTGCCACGATGTCCGTGCTGTCACGCTCTCAGCGTACCGCATTTACGGCAGAACCGATAAATGACACAGTAGTACTAGGGCGAATCGCTCATCGAAGCCGCCGTTGGTCCGGACAGCCGACGGCGGCTTTCTATTTTGCAATGTCTTCTCGGCACGATACGGACTTCGAGCTCAGCGCAAGCAGAGGTCCGCTTGCGCCTGGAATAACGGCTCTCGCGACCTGTGCCGCCTCGCGCCCCCAATGAATATCAGTTTGAGACGGTTATTCCGTTGTCACGAACGACCTTGCCCCAGATGTCGACCTGCCGGGCGAAGAACGTCCGCAGTCCTTCGGGCCCCTCGAGCAGCAGGGTTATCTGTTGTGTCTCCCTCAAAATCCGCGACGGCTCATCTTCGCTCAGGACCGCTTTGAAAGCTTGGCTGGCTCTCTCGATCACCGCACGAGGCGTGCCTTTCGGCGCGAACACGCCCCACCAGGCGAGGGCCTCGAAAGACGGAAACCCGCTCTCGTTGGCTGTCGGCACGTCGGCAAGGGCGGCCTGTCGTTTCAGCCCCAACTGCATCAATGGCCTGAGATTGTTGCCGGCGAGATGCGGCAGCACCAGCGCGATTGATCCGGCGATCATATCGACGTGTCCGCCGATCACGTCGTTGATGGCCGGCCCTCCACCCTTGTAGGGGACGTGGACGATCTCGACCCCCGCCGTTTTCGCGAGCATCGTCATCGCCAGATGGCCGATCGTGCCAATCCCGACCGATGCGTAAGTCACCTTGCCGGGTTTCTCCCTGGCCGCGGCAATCACGTCGGCGAAGGTCTTGAACGGGCGCGATGCGTTCGCCGCGATCACGTAGGGAGCGGTTCCCACCAGGAAAACCGGCTCGAGATCGCTGTTGATATCGAGCGGCGGCTTTTCGATCAGAGCCGGAATCACCGCGTGCGAATCGAAAGTGACCAGTAAGACCGATCCGTCGGGCTTGCTCCGGGCCACCTGCGCCGCACCGATCGATCCGACGGCGCCTGCCTTGTTTTCGATGATGACGTTCGCAGCAAGCTGCCTTTGCAGACCAGCCTGGACCAGACGCGCCAGTGCATCGGTCGACCCGCCGACCGGAAACGGTACCACGAGGGTTACCTGTGTGGGCTGCTGCGACAGCGCGCCCGTTGTCACCGCGGATGCCAGAGCGCCCGTGGCCCCGGCAAGAAATTGACGGCGCGCTAACTTCATGTTGCCTCCCAAATATATTTTTGATGCGCCAGCCCGGTCTTCCGGATCTCAGCGCGCGCCGCCGGTTGCTTTCCGACAAGGCTGGCGAGGATGTTGGGGCGTTTGGACCAGCATGTAAAGACCGTTGCCCCATGAGAGAGATTCGCATTTGGATTTTTCCGGCACAAAAAAGCCCCGGTCGATGCCGGGGCTTTGCGTTCGCAGACAATGCGTCGATCAGTATCCGGCATGGCCGCCAAAAGCGCATGATGGCCAGACTTCCGGGATGACAGCGGTCGCGGCTGCCGCGACTACCCCGGATTGGCCGTCAAGCCGGCGGCCTCGATGCCGGCGATCGCGCAGATCTCGTCATTGTCCGAGGTGTCGCCGCTGACGCCGACGGCGCCGAGCAG
>PMKA01000086.1 GCA_003157575.1 Opitutia bacterium | reverse complement strand
GTGGTTGGTTTACTGAAGGCGAGCAGTGCGCCAAGTTGCAGGCGATCAATCGTCAGGTAGCCCCCGGTATCCAGAGTCTTGAGTGTGAACCGTCCATTCGAATCGACCCCCTTGGAGATATGAGGGTTGAGTTGAAGCCGCTCGGCGGTGAAAAGAAGCTGCAGATCCATTGCCATGGTGCCGCCTCCTTATTTCTCCGGTGACTGGCGGGGAAAACGGGCGATCGTCTGCTCCACCGCTTCGACCAATTCCGTTGTGGTGAACGGCTTGGAGAGGAACGGAAGATCCTGCTGGTCCTCCCCCCAGAGTCCCTCGTCCGAGAGACGTGCACTGATGAGAAGGATGGCAATGGGCCCGGCCTTGGCCCTGAGGGTCCTCGCGAGAGCCAGTCCATCCTTTCCCGGCATGATGATGTCCGTGATCACGAGATCCACATTCCAGTTGACGCTCGTCAGCCATTGCAGGGCCTTCAGCGACTCCGTGAAGGTCGTGACCTCGAAGTCCCGTGCCCGCAAAGTGGTCGAGATGATATCGAGCATCGGCGCCTCATCATCTATCACAACAATCTTTTGTGCAGCCTTTGGAGGAGGAATTGATGGAGAGGTCACAGGCAGGCGCGGCTAGCAGACAGGCAAACCGAAAAACGGATTGTCTGGCAGGCCAGCCAATCAGAATCGGAGTTAATCTTTCGTTAATCTACTTCAATTCTGTAGTTGAATGCGCGAAGCGCGAGCAAAAACCGCGGAAAGGTCTTGCAGCGGAGTCCCGGACGCGGAATGCACCGCAGTCATGCATCCTCCGGCGGCCCGCAAATTGGCCTTTTCAATGCTCCGCCCTGTCCGAGAGGGCGGCCCGATGAAGCTGCCAGGAATTCCATAGGTTGTGCCAGACAACGTAGCACGTGGGACCCAGGGCGACGAGCGGGGTGGCATAGGTCATGGCGAGGTAGATGGTCAACGTGGTGTTCTTCTGCCCCAGGGACTGGCTTGCCTCGCGGGGGAAGAGCCGGCCGCCGATGACCCGACCGAGGGCGAAATCTACGACGCACACCACCAGCGTGCCCACCGCGATCCTGACAAGCACCGCCGGCGGCAGCTCCGGGTGGGAATGCAGGAAGAAGGCGGCATTGGAAGTGATGAGAAACAACGCGAGCACCCACATGCCGAACGAGAGGTTGCGAAGATGCTGCGGCCAGTCGACCGCCTGAGGGCGAACTGTTCGCAGCAGCCAGGCTGCGCCGAGGGGAACAAAGACGACCAGACCCACGCTTCCCAGCACATGGACAAACACGCCTGGTGTCGCCTCGCCCAGCACGAGCGGCAGAAGTGCGGGCAACAGGGCGGCGATCAATAGGTTGGTGACCAGAAACGCGGCGATCACGTAATCCACGCGTCCCTTCAGGAAACTGACCACGACGGGCGCCGCGGTCGCAGTCGGCGCAATGCCCGCAAAGAACGCTGCCAGCGCCACATCCCGCCCTCCCAAAATCCAGCCAAGACCCCAACCGGCAAACCCCATCGCCACGTTTGCCGCCAAAAGGAGCGCGTGACTGGGGCGCAGCGATCCGCGGGAAAGCCGGGTCTGCAGGAACACAAGGAACAGCATGCCGACAACGAGCCATCTGATCGCCCAGGCGCCTGCGTGGGCTTGGGGGACAAGCGCCCCAAGGACCATGCTCGCGAAGAGTGCAAGCGTGCGAAGCAGACCGGGTTTCATGGGAGGGAAAAGGCATGAGGCAAACGGAACCGCCGCGCCGGTGCAACGGCTTAGTTCGGGCCGGTAGCGCGGGGGCGTCTCCGATTTGACGGCGACTCCAGCCTTACCGCCGTGGCGCGGGCAGCCGCCCGTGGCTTGTTTCATGCCCACCGACACGGGCCAAACGCCCATGGCGCAGCGGACAACCGGCAAGCCGCCGCCGCTTTTTGTCCCTCTACTCGATGCTCGCTCCTCGCTACTGCGGTTGCTGCGGAGCCGCGCCAGACCTTTGACTCTTTTCCCTGGCGGCGTTCTCCGACCCCGGGGGAGAAGGCGGATTCGGGCGCGCCGACGGATTGAGAAGCCCGTCGAGAACCGTCCGTACCATGAAATCCGGCGTCTTCATGAACGCCGTGGGCCGAAAATAGCGGGCGTTGGCGAGTAGACGGTCCGTCGTGGCGTCGCGCACGTTCATTCCAAGGGAGATGAGGTAGTCCTTGAAATCCCAGTCCCATCGGTCCTCGTAGGTGATGTAGACCTTTACGTCCCGCGGCATGAGCGTCAGGGGACCGCTCTCGGCCTGGAGGCCCCGCGCCTGCAGATCCTTGACGATTAATGCGTCGAGTCCGTGGTTGTCGTTCAGGCTTTGCTGCACGAAGAGGTGCTTGAACCGGGAGAGGTTGGCGTTGGGTTCGAAATGGGTGGAGAGCGTGGAGCAGCCGCAGAGGATCAATCCGGCTGCGAGCAAAAGGACTGATGGTTTCATGGGAGGTGCGGCGTCGCCGACGAGGGTAGGTTTGAATCGATGGCCGGCCTTCGGCGAGCACGAAAACGACGCGGAGAATTGATACTTGCTTATCATAAACGGGGGAGCGATTGTCGCCGGGTGCCCTATTCCACCCAGCAGAAGCTGACCCTGGCGGGCGTGATCATGCGCGCCGAGCGCCCGCTCACCGCCGCGGAAATCTGCCGGGCCGGCAGGAAGGCGGTTCCCTCGCTGGGGATCGCCACCGTCTACAGGACGCTCAAGAAGCTGGTCGGGGAGGGACGGGTGCGCCTGGTCGGGATACCGGGGATTTCCCCCCGCTACGAGTCGACCGCATCGCAACACCACCATTTCTTTTTCTGCCGGCGCTGCCGGCGCCTGTACAACCTGCCGGGCTGCGCCCGCGGCGTGGGCGCGCTCGCGCCCGAAGGGTTCGCTGTCGACCGCCACGAGATCGTGCTGTACGGCCGGTGCGCGGATTGCCGGGGGAAAACCTGATGCGACGCCCGTGGATGAAAGCGGCGCTGCTGCTCGCATTGCCCGCCATGGCCTGGGCCGCTCCGGCCGGAGGTTCGCCTATGAGGGTACTCACTTCGTTTTATCCGATGTACGTCATGACGCTAAACGTCGTCGGCGGGACTCCGGGCGTTTCCGTGGAATGTCTCGCAAGGCCCTCCACCGGCTGCCTGCACGACTACCAGCTGACGCCCGGCGACCTGGTCGCGCTGACGAGGGCGGATGTCTTTGTGGCCAATGGCGCAGGCATGGAAACGTTCCTCGACAAGGCGCTCAGGCAGGCGCCGGCGCTCAGGGTGATCGAGGCGGGCGCCGGGATGGAACTCGTCGACGGCGGCAATCCGCACATCTGGGTCGGCATCGGCGGGGCGATCGCCGAGACGCGCGCAATCGCCCGCGGCCTCGCGACCGCGGATCCCGCGCGGGCGGATGCCTACCGGAAGAATGCGGCGGATTATGTGGCGGAACTCGAACGGCTGCGCGTCCGGATGCATGCCGCGCTCGACGGCTTGAAGCACCGCGAGATCGTCACGTTTCACGAGGCGTTCCCGTATTTCGCCCGCGAGTTCGGGCTGAACATCGTGGGCGTCATCGAACGCGAGCCCGGTTCCGAGCCCGGGGCGCGTGAACTTGCGCGGACCGTCGACCTGGTGAGGCGGAGCGGCGTCCGCGCGGTCTTTGCCGAGCCGCAATACCCCGCGAAGTGCGCGGAAATCATCCGGAGGGAGACGGGAGTGCAGGTCGCGCTTCTCGATCCGGCCGTGACCGGGGACGTCGATCCTGCGAAAGCCCGCCGCTCCTACTGCGAGGCGATGGAGCGGAATCTGGCGTCGCTCGTCCAGGCGCTCGCGGACTGAACCACGGCAGCCGACGTTTTCATGGAAGATCTCCACCAGCATCACACCGGTCTCGCGCCCCACCTCTGCGGCGAATGCTGCACCCGGATCGAGAATCTGGACGTGACGCTGAACCGCCAGCGGGTGCTGGAGGACATCACTCTGCACCTGCATTGCGGCGAGCTCACGACGCTTGTCGGACCGAACGGCGCCGGGAAATCGATGCTTCTCAAGGCCATCCTGGGCGAGGTTCCCCACGGGGGCGCCGTTCGTTTCCTGCCGGTCGCGGGCCACGGACGCGAAGATGCGCCGGTGATCGGCTACCTGCCGCAGCAGCTCGATTTCGACCGCGACTCCCCTGTCAATGTCCACGACCTTTTTGCGACGGCCGTCTCCCGGTGGCCGGTGGCCCTCCGGTATTCGGGGCGCGCCCGCCGCGCCGCGCTCGAATCCCTGCGGCTCGTCGAGGCGGAGCACCTGGCCGACCGCAGGCTCGGACAGCTTTCGGGCGGCGAATTGCAGCGCGTGCTGCTGGCGCTGTCGCTGACCCCCCTGCCGAATCTGCTGCTCCTGGACGAGCCGGTCTCGGGCATCGATGTCGCGGGCCGGGAGCTCTTCTACCGAACCGTATCCGAATTGCGGCGACGCCTCGATGTGTCGATCCTCATGGTGTCGCACGACCTGGCGGGCGTCACGGCGGTGTCCGACCGCATCGTGTTCCTGAACCGGCGGATCGTCTGCCTGGGCCGCCCCGCCGAGGTCATCGCCAACCCCGAATTGCGGCGGACCTTCGGCCTTGATGTTGTTTCGCAAGAGAACGGCCGGCCATGAACCTGCTGCACCTGCTCATCTCGCGGCTGCCCTTCGAATGGGCGCAGTTCGGGTTCATGCGCAACGCGCTCCTGGCGGTGATCGTCGTCGCGCCGCTGTTCGCGCTGATCGGAACGCTGGTCGTGAACAACCGGATGGCGTTCTTTTCCGACGCCATCGGGCACGCCTCGCTGACGGGGCTGGGGCTGGGCGTCCTTCTCGGGCTGGCCGATCCGTTCTGGGCGCTCGCCGGCTTCGCCCTGGTGCTGGGCGTGGGAATCCTCGCGCTGCAGCGGTTCACGCGCTCGTCGATGGACACGGTCATCTCGCTCAGCATGTGCTTCAGCCTCGCCCTGGGCGTGGTGCTGCTCTCGCACGGCGGAAGCTTCAACCGCTTCAGCTCCTACCTGATCGGCGACCTCCTGAGCATCACGCCTCGGGAGATCGGCCGGCTCTTCGTCACGAGCGTGCTGGTGGGCGGGGGCCTGCTGCTGGGCTACAACAGGATTCTGCTGATCGGGCTGAACGAGTCGCTCGCCCGGAGCCGGGGCCGCAGCGGGTGGTGGCCGCAGATGTTCTTCTGCGCGACGATCGCCCTGGTCGTCACGATGAATCTCGGCTGGGTCGGCATCCTGATCATCAATTCGCTTCTCGTGCTGCCCGCGGCGGCGGCGCGAAACATCGCCCGGGACGTCCGCCAGTACGTCCTGTTCGCCGTCGTCATCTCGCTGTTCAGCGGCGTCGCCGGGCTGATCGCGTCCTTCTACGCGGACACGGCCACCGGCGCGACGATCGTGCTCGTTGCGATGGGCTGCTTCCTGGCGACCCTCGGCGCGAAGTGGTGGCGGGCGCGGACGGGCTGAAGCATGCGCACGAAGGGCGCAAAGGCACGCGAACGGCAATCCCGGACATTTAACAGGAGGGCGCAGAGGAAGCAGAGGGGTCGACCTTCGCGCCTCTTCGCGTCCTTGGTGGTTGTCCCGGGAAACCCAAACACCGGACTCTGCACCCATGTCGAATTTCGCTGGCAGGCTCCTTCACAAGGGACCGGCCGGGACGCAAGGTCCGGCCCTGCCCGTAGGGTCGCCGCTTGTCGGCGGACCGTGCCGGAAATGCCATCGTCCACCGAAATCCCAAAAAACCCGCTTCTTTGGATCGTTCCGGTGGATATAGTCAAGAGTCAAGACGTGACGTCTTCGGATCGGC
>PMKA01000472.1:253-4247 GCA_003157575.1 Opitutia bacterium | reverse complement strand
AAACGGGGGGAGGAGGCGCAGCGCCGCGTGGAGGCGCTCGCCAAGGCAAATCAGGAGGCGGATCGCGAGATTGCCCAACGGCGGGCGGTAGAGACGTCTCTGAGGGAGAGCGAGCTTACCCAGCGCGAATTGTTGGCGGAATCGCAGCGATTGCATGCGCAGTTGCGACACCTGACCCAGCAGATTTTGCTGACCCAGGAGGAGGAGCGGAAGAGAATCAGCCGGCAATTGCACGACGAGATTTCGCAAATTCTGGTCGCGATCAACGTCCAGCTTGATGCGCTGGGGGCGGCTGCGTCGATCGATCCCGGCAATTTGCGAAGGCGGATCGCCAGGACCCGGCGGCTGGTCAGGCAGTCGATCGAAGTGGTGCACAGCTTCGCGCGCACGCTGCGCCCGTCGCTGCTCGACGACCTCGGGCTCATCCCGGCGCTTCGCTCCCTCGCAAAAGAAATGTCCGGCAGGGAAGGCCTGCGCATTCAGTTCTCTGCTTTCCCCGGGGTCGAGGCTCTGGACCCTCTCCGCCGGACGGTCCTCTATCGCGTCGCACAGGAGGCGCTCACCAATGTCGCCCGCCATGCGGACGCCCGGCGCGCGAGCGTGCGCATCCTGAAGCTCTCCGACACGGTCCGCCTTGAGATCCGGGACGACGGCAAATCGTTCTCGGCGGAACGGATGCTCTCGGCCGAGCACGGCGGGCATCTCGGGCTCCTTGGCATGAGGGAGCGCGTCGAGATAGTGGGAGGCAGATTCGCTGTCGAGTCCGCCCCCGGGAAGGGCACAACGGTGACGGCGGAGATTCCCTTCGCGACCGCCGGGACGGGTTTGGCGCCTGCGGGTGACGCAGGCAGCCGGGGCCTGCCGTAGGAGCCTGCCGTGGCGGCGTCAGGTCACCCGTCGGGAATATTGCGCAGGGAACCGGCACCGGACGGCAACACGGACCGGCTGTGGCTGGCTGGCGGCGCAGTTCTTGCGGTCGGTGCGATTGCAGCCTACAGTCGGACCCTTTCCGTGCCCTTTCTTTTCGACGACAACGCTGCCGTCGTCGACAACCTCACCATCCGGCATTGGAACACCGCGTTTTGGCCTCCTACCGACACGACGGCGAGCGGCCGGCCTGTCCTGAATCTATCCCTGGCGTTCAACTATGCCATCAGCGGAACGGCTGTATGGAGTTATCACGTCTTGAATCTTCTGATCCACGTTCTTGCCGGGCTGACCCTGTTTGGAGTCGTCAGGCGGACGCTGGCTCCGCGGACGGGCGAGGCGTCTTTCATCGCATTCTCGGCCGCTTTGCTCTGGACCCTCCACCCTCTGCAGACCGAATCGGTGACCTATATCGTCCAACGCGCCGAGTCGCTCATGGGGCTTTTCTATCTGCTCACCCTCTATTGTTTCATCCGCGGCGCCGGTGTGGAGGGCTGCCGCCAGCGCAACTGGTTCTTCCTCTCCGTCGCCGCCTGCCTCCTCGGCGTTGCAACAAAAGAGGTGATGGTCACCGGACCGCTGATCGTGCTGCTTTACGACCGCACGTTTGTATCCGGTTCCTGGCGAAATGCCCTGCGTCGTCACCGGTGGGTGCATCTTGGCCTGGCGGCAACCTGGCTTCCGCTTGCCGGCCTGGTGGCAAGCACCGGCTGGGATCGCCACGGAACGGCCGGTTTCGGATGCGGTGGATCGCCGGGGGCGTACTGGCTGACCCAGTTTGAGGCGGGGGCACGTTATCTCTGGCTGTCCGTGTGGCCGCATCCGCTCGTGTTTGAATATGGGACCTTCCGGGTTGCCAGCCTGGAACAGGCGGCCCCGTATGCACTGCTGGCTGCCATGCTGACGACGGCGGTACTGGTCGCGCTTTGGCGGCGTCCGGCCCTGGGTTTTCCAGGCGCCTGTTTCTTTGTGATCCTCGCCCCCACGAGCATTGTGCCGGGACGGGTCCAGATGATTGTCGAGCATCGAATGTATCTGCCCCTGGCCGCAGTGACGACGTTTGCTGCGATTGGGATCCACGCGACGGCAAAACGACACACCTGGGCTCTACTGGTGTTGCTTGCGCTTGGGTTGGGCTGCGTCACTGCGCAGCGCAACGAAGATTACCGCAGTGGGCTTGCCATCTGGGGCGACACGATAGCCAGGCGGCCAAACAGCGCGCTTGCACACGCCAACCTCGGCGTCGCCTTGTCGAAAGTCTCCGGACGCCTCGACGATGCGATCGCCCAGTACAAGGAGGCCCTGCGACTGAATCCGGATTTCCCCGAGGCACATTACGACCTGGCAAATGCATGGGCCGGGATGCCGGGACGACTCAACGAGGCCATCGCCGAATATGAAGAGGCTCTGCGCCTGAGGCCGGATTACGCCGAGGCCCATGAGAACCTCGCCTTTGCGCTGGAAGGCGTGCCCGGACGCCTCGACGACGCGATCGTCCAGTACAAGGAGGCCCTGCGGTTGGAGCCGGAGCTTGCCGAGGCTCATAACGACCTCGGGCTTGCCCTTGAGCAGATTCCCGGACGCCTCAACGACGCGATCGCCGAGTACGAGGAAGCTCTGCGTCTGAATCCGGGTTTAACCCAGGCGCGCAGCAACCTCGGCAACGCCCTTGCGCGGATGCCCGGACGCCTGAACGACGCGATTGCACAGTACGAAGAAGTCCTCCGCCTGAAGCCCGACCACGTCTGGGCACATTACAACCTCGGGCTCGCTCTGGCGCGGACGCCAGGACGGCTGGAGGACGCGATCACCCAGTATCGAGAGGCGCTCCGGCTGGATCCCAATCTTGCAGACGCGCACACCAATCTTGGCGTTGCATTGTCGCAAATACCCGGCCGGTTGAGCGAAGCGGTCGTCGAATATCAGGAAACGCTTCGTCTGAATCCCGATTCTGCCGAGGCTCGTTACGACCTCGGTGTCGCATTCTCAGCCATGCCCGGACGCCTGAATGACGCGATTGTGCAGTACAGGGAGGCGCTGCGTCTCAGGCCGGGATTTGCCTCCGCATGGCACAATCTCGGTGCATGCTGGTTCCAGCTGGGCAATCTCCCTGAAGCGATCGCGGCCTTTCGTGAAGAACTGCGCCTGTCACCGGATGACCCTGGTGCGCGGCAGTCGCTTGCTGCGGCACTCAAACAGTCCGAAAAGCGTTGAGAGCCTCAGGAGGTCTCTCTGGAACGCCGGTTGTGAAGGCGCGTCGCGTCGGCGAGCGCCCCGAAGCGGGGTTGGCAGCCCGTAGCACAACACCCCATTTCGGGGGCCGTGTTGCCCGGGTAGTCTTGGGGCAATGGAAAAGCTCCGACTCTGTCGCGATCCATCCGGGACCGAGGCGGGTTCCGCCCGTGACCGCTTCGCCGCCGCTGCCAGCCTGGCGGCGGCGCACGACGCGGAGCTGGTGCGGCGTTTCAATGCCGGGGACGAAGACGCGTTCGGCGAGATTGTCACGCGGCATCGCGGGAAGATGTTCNNCCGCCACCGCCACGAGACCGACTCTCTTGATTGCGCCCTCGGCGACGCAGACATTGCGACCTTGGCCGACCGCATTGCGAGCGACACTCCAGACCCGGCGAGGGAGGAGGAGACTCGCGAATTCTCTGCGGACGTCATGCGTTGCATGGCAAGGCTCAGCGCTCAACAGCGTGAGATTCTCGCACAGCGCAATCTTCTGGATCTTTCCTATGAAGAAATTGCCGATACCCTCGGCGTCAGCCTGGGCACCGTGAAAAGTCGCATTGCGCGCGCCCGCAAAACCCTCCGCAGGCTTCTTGCCCAGAGATACGGCGAGCTTGAGTCCGGCGCCTCTCCCAATCTCCCGTGCACTGAACCCGCCCGGATCTACGGTTGCCTGCTGGGGCTCGCATGATTCCGCGATGGCCTGGTTTGGCTTGAACTGCAGCCGCGAGAGGACGAGGCCGAGGAGCTCCCGCTCGCAGCCTCAGCGGACTCTCATCTCGACAACATGCCCGCGCCGGTCGTCACGGAGGGGGATCGTGTCTCCGGACATTTC
>PMKA01000472.1:0-215 GCA_003157575.1 Opitutia bacterium | reverse complement strand
ACCAGGTCCAGCCGCCCCGGCCCACATGTGGTGCGACCGCATAAACGTCCGCAGCAACAACGTACGGCTCGACCTTGTAGGTCGCGACCTGCCCGGGCGTGGCGCCGTGATTGACCGGGTTGAGCAGCGCGAAGAGCTCCCATGCGCGTTCGCCTTCTCCCATGAGAGCAAAAGCCATGGCGGTCCAGACTGCGGCGTGTGTGTATTGGCCGCCG
>PMKA01000412.1 GCA_003157575.1 Opitutia bacterium | reverse complement strand
GCAGAAGTCCGAGCTAGACGCGCTTGCCGCGCGGCCCGAAGGCGACATCGATTACAGCGAAATTCCGCCGCTGACGGCGAAGTTCTGGACCGAGGCTGCGCGCGGTCGCTTCTACAAGCCGATCAAAACCTCGACCACCGTGCGCATCGACGCCGACGTGCTGGCCTGGCTGCGCGCGCAAGGCAAAGGCTACCAGTCCCGCATCAACGCCATCCTGCGCCGCGAGATGCTGGAAGCGGTGCAATCGACGGGCGCGAACGCATTTTCAGGCAAAACATAGGGCGAGAGCACTCTCGGCCTGCTCCTCAATCTCGGCCGATCAATGGGTCGTGTTCGATTCAATCTCATACTTCCCATAGTCAATGGTCAGCACCGCCGTTCCGCCAATCCGCACCTTGGTCTCGCTGCGGCTTTGCTGCGCCAGCCAGAATTCCCCCGTCTTCGCGTTGGAAGACCGAATTAGCGTGCGCGAGATCCAAAAGGAAGGATTCTTGGCCGGCTCCACCTCGATTTTTACCACCGCAAAGTCCGTCGCATCCACCCAGACCTTGCCTCGATAGAGAAACTTGCTCACGGTTATCGGTTCCACACGGAGGATGTAGGCCTGTCGGCCGTCCAGGCTCTCGCTGCCCGCCAATTCAAACCTGTAGTTGGCCGGCGTCAGGGCCGTCGATCCTTTGTCCTGTGACGCTTCCCGCTCGCTGTCCACCGCCCGCTTCAGCACTTTCTCGCAAAGGAACTTCGACCCACTTTGCGAAACGATGCGGAAACTCTTCCCCGACCCCTTGTCGTATTTGACCTCGACTTCCATTGCGGCAGCGAGGTGCTTGTAAATGCTGTGGTACTCCACGCTGTAATGGCGCATCGCCTGGTAATGTTGCAGGCCAGCGCTTTGGGCCTCGTTGTGGCGCTGCATCCGATCCACAATCTCCGCCGCTTTCAGCGTTTGAGCTCCAGACGAATCCGTGTGCGTGAGCCCGAGTGCTCCCGCCAGTAAAACGCTCGCTACAGCCAAAAGGGGCCATTGGTCTCGTTGAAAGAGCATAAAGGCATGATAGACCGGCATGATGAATGTCGCGTTTAATGGAAGCGCGAAATTCCCACTTTTTCCCCGTTTTGCAGGGCCTCCCATCCTTGTTCCGGCCGTCGCCGCGTTATCCTGTCACTACATGATTCGACGACCATTCCTCTCCGTTCTGGCAGCCTTGCTCGGCTCCGCGCTCTTCATTCCCGCTTTCGCCTTCGCCCAGCAGGACGCGCCGCTTCCCTACCGCGACGAACAGCCAGTGCGCGCGACGCATGGGATGGTGGTCAGCGTCCATCATTTGGCCTCCGACGCGGGCCTCGAAACGCTGCGCGCGGGCGGCAACGCCGTGGACGCCGCCGTGGCCACCGGTTTTGCTTTGGCCGTGGTGCATCCGGCGGCCGGAAACCTGGGCGGCGGTGGCTTTCTGCTGCTGCGTGACCACAACGGAAAAACCACCTTCATCGACTTCCGCGAGAAGGCTCCGCTTCAGGCCACCGAAACCATGTACCAGGACGCCAGCGGCAACGTGATTCCCAACTCCAGCCTCCTCGGCTACCGCTCCATCGCCACGCCCGGCTCAGTGGCCGGCCTGGTCTACGCCGAGCGCAAGTACGGCAAGCTCGGCCTGCGGCGCGTCATTGCTCCGGCCATCCGGCTGGCCGCCGAGGGCTTTCAACTCACCGCCGAAGAGGCTCATGAACTCAGCGACCCGGACCTGACCCGCTTCCCCGACTCCAAACGCATCTTCCAGCGCAACGGGCAACAATACAAAGAGGGTGAGACCTTCAAGCAGCCCGAGCTGGCCCGCACACTTCAGCGCATCGCCGCCAATCCGGAGGATTTTTATCACGGCAAAATGGCTCGTGAGCTGGTCGCTGATCTCAAAAAGGGCGGCGCGCTGCTTACACTCGAAGACCTGACTCGCTACACCGTCGTCGAGCGCGCACCCATCACCGGCAGCTTCCACAACTACACCGTGATCAGCGCCCCGCCGCCCTCTTCAGGCGGAATCGTGCTGCTCAGCTCCCTCAACATTCTTGAAGGCGACGATCTGGCCAAGCTCGGCGACCGCAGCCCCGCGTCGATGCACCTGATCGTCGAGGCCTTTCGACGCGCCTACATGGATCGCGCCGAATACCTCGGCGACCCCGATTACAACGCCATTCCCGCCGCCGAGTTGACCAGCAAAAACTACGCCGCCGCCTGGCGCGCCTCCATCGACCCCCACGCGGCCACGCCCAGCGCTACGCTCCGCCGCCCCGAGGGCTTTTTGCCTCCCGCGCCCAAAACCGCAGGCCGCCGCGCCGAATCGCCCGACACCACCCACTATTCGGTGGTCGACAGCCAGGGCAACGCCGTCGCCGTCACCACCACACTCAACGACTCCTTCGGCTCCCACGTCACCTCCGGTTCACTGGGCTTTCTGCTCAACGACGAGATGGACGACTTTACCGTTAAGCTCGGCACGCCCAATCTGTACGGCCTGATTCAGGGCCCGGCCAATGCCATCGCTCCCGGCAAGCGCCCGCTGAGCGCGATGACCCCCACCATTGTTCT
>PMKA01000216.1 GCA_003157575.1 Opitutia bacterium | reverse complement strand
GTCTGAAGCGTTGTTTTTACAGGACCAATCCGAAGGGGTCGGGATTTGTGGTTTGTGGTCATTTGAGCCTGGCGGCATGGCGCGCCAAACCGGACACCTTGCGGCTTGCCTCATGGAGGCTGCCTGTTTGCAAAACGGCCGCCTGCGGTGGTGGTTGGACCCCGCGTACGTGAGTGCGGCTGTGAGCGGGCGGAGGTTGAGGCCGCTCGCTCACGCTCGCAGCTACACACGTGTCCAAGCCCACTCGCTCATGCTCGCAGCTACATTTATCCAAGCCCACTCGCCGTTTTGACAGATTTCTCAAGGCCCCGAGGGTCGAGGGGCTCGCGCTCGCGGCTACACTCGTGGCGAAACTGTCCGGGCTGCGGCGAGCCTCACGTCCGCGTCAGTGACTTCAAGCAGCCCGGAGGACCCGAAGTCCGACAGGCTGCTGGGCGCCGATCTCACCGCCGGGGCTTGGTGTCTTGGTGCCATGGTGGTCCAAATCCGTCGCCTGGTCTTCGTGCCTCAGTGGCTTTATGGCGAAGAGCGCCTGGATTCGACGGTCGGAACGGTCCGGGAAACACCCGATTTCGAGCTCGCCTGAAAGGCCGTTGCCGGCCCTTTTAACTTGGTTTTTCGTCAACGTCTTTTCCGCCGGCCCCATCGCCATGAAAAATCAGATCAACACCTTGTGCGCGCTCGTGCTCGCTCTCGGCGCCAGTCTTCTCGCCGCCCAGACGTCTGCGCTCCCGGCCGGCGTTGTGCCGTCGGACGGCTCTCATGGAACGCCGCGCGAGCGCCTTTCGCTCAACGACGACTGGCGCTTCCAGAAGGACGACCCGCCGGGCAACACCGTCAACCTGCTTTACGACGTTCGCCCCGAGGTGAAAGGCGCCGGGGAGAACAAGGTCGCCGACGCCCGGCCCGAGGAGGCCCGGAAGCTCGCCGCGACAGACAAGACGGTTCTCAAGCCGTGGATTCTGCCGACCGGCAACGCCTTCATCAAGGACCCCGCACTCCGCCGCGCCCGGCCCGCAGGCGATCCGGGCAGCGACGTCGCCTACGTGCGGGCGACGTTTGACGACAGTTCCTGGCGCCGCGTCAATCTCCCGCATGACTGGGCGATCGAAGGCCCATTCCTCGTCAAGGGCGATGTCGGCGGCATGGGCCGCCTGCCCAGTTGGGGCGTCGGCTGGTACCGGAAGAAGCTGGGCATCCCGGCGGCTGACGCGGGCAAGTCCATCGTCATCGAGATCGACGGCGCGATGTCGTACGCGAGCGTCTGGCTCAACGGCCACCTCGTCGGCGGCTGGCCCTACGGCTACACTTCATGGCAGGTCGACCTCACGCCGTACATCGCGTTCGGCGGCGAAAACCAGCTCGCGATCCGCCTGGACAATCCGCCCAGCTCGTCGCGCTGGTATCCGGGCGGCGGCATCTACCGCAACGTCTGGCTGACGAAGACCCAGCTCGTGCACGTCGGCCAGTGGGGCACGCAGGTGGCGACCCGCGACGTCTCGGCCGCCTCCGCCACCGTCGATCTCGCGGTCACAGTCGCCAACAATTCCGGGGCCGATGCCACCGCAAGCGTCGCCACACAGGTTTTCGCCCTCGATGCCGGAGACCGGAAGTCCGGCGAGGCGGTCGCCAGCTTCGCTCCGGTCGACACACCTGTCGCGGCAGGTGCGAGCGCCACGGTCAAAGGCTCGGTTGTCGTCGCCCACCCCAGGCTCTGGGGTCCGCCGCCGCAGCAGCCGAACCGCTACGTTGCGGTGACCACCGTTTCGCGGCAGGGCAGGCCGGCCGACATCTACGAGACGCGCTTCGGCATCCGCGAACTGCGTTTCGATCCGGATGCCGGCCTGTTCGTCAACGGCGAGCACGTTCCCATCCACGGCGTCTGCCAGCACCACGATCTCGGAGCGCTGGGCGCAGCCTTCAACTACCGCGCCGCGCAGCGCCAGCTGGAGATGCTCCGTGAATTCGGCTGCAACGCGATCCGCATGAGCCACAATCCACCCGCGCCGGAACTGCTCGAACTGGCGGACCGCATGGGGTTCCTGGTCATGGACGAGGCCTTCGACTGTTGGGAACGATTGAAAACCCCGCTCGATTTCCACCTGATCTTTCCCGAGTGGCACGAGCAGGATCTGCGCGCGCTCGTCCGCCGCGACCGCAACCATCCCTCGGTGATCCTGTGGAGCATCGGCAACGAGGTCGGGGAACAATACACCGACGTCGCCGGCGCCGCGCTTGCGAAAAGCCTGTGCGCCATCGTCCACGAGGAGGATTCCACCCGGCCCACGACCAGCGGGATGAACTGGGCGAAGCCGGGCTGGCCTCTGCCCGCCGCGCTCGATGTCATCGGAGTGAACTACCAGGGCGAAGGCATCCGCCAGCTGCCGGAGTTCGAGGGGACCGAGCGCATCCGCACGGCTCCGAATTATCCGGAGTTCCACGCAAAACATCCGCAGCAGATGATCGTCGGCAGCGAAACCGCCTCCGCCTTCAGCACCCGCGGGATCTATCTGTTTCCAGTGTCCAGGGACATCAGCGGCCCCGTGCACGACGGCTACGGCGGCGACTCGACGAATCACTACGTGAGCGCCTACGAGCTCCACGCCTGCGACTGGGGGGCCACCGCCGACAAGGTGTTCGGCTCCCTCGTGCGGCATCCGTACGTCGCCGGCCAGTTCGTCTGGACCGGCTGGGATCACCTCGGCGAACCCACGCCGTACTATGAAGCCCGCAGCGCCTACTCCGGCATCGTCGACCTCGCCGGCTTCAGGAAAGACCGGTTCTACCTTTACCAGTCGCACTGGCGGCCCGAACTCCCGATGGCGCACATCCTGCCTCACTGGACCTGGCCGGAACGCGTTGGCAATGTGACGCCGGTCCATGTGTTCACCTCCGGCGACGAGGCTGAGCTTTTCCTCAACGGCCGCTCTCTCGGTCGCAAGGTCAAGGGACCCTACGAATATCGGCTGCGCTGGGACGATGTCGTCTATGAACCCGGCACGCTTGAGGTCGTCGCCTACAAGAACGGGCGGAGGTGGGCCACGGACACCATGAAGACCGCGCAGGCCCCGGCCGCGCTCGAAGCGATTCCGGACCGCGCCGCAATTCGTTCCGACGGTCGAGACCTGTCCTTCGTGACCGTGCGCGTGACCGACGCGGGCGGGCTGACCGCGCCGAGGGCGGACAACCCCCTCACGTTCAAGATCGAGGGGCCCGGCGAGATTGTCGCCACCGACAACGGCGACCCGACCAGCTTCGAGCCGTTTCAGGCGCCCAAACGCAGAGCCTTCAACGGACTCTGCCTCGTCATCGTGCGCGCGAAGCCCGGCCAGACCGGCGCCATCACGCTCACCGCGTCGGGCGAGGGCTTGAGAGGCGGCGCGACGATTATCACCGCTTCCGAGCAGCTGTCCCCCGTGATCTCGCATTGAGTGGAACAGAGATGCGGGATCGATGCCGATCGCAGCGCCCCGCATCGTCAAACCGTGCGGGCGGTTTTCCCGCACGCGGCTTACAGAGCCCCTCCTCTTCGGATAGGTTTCAGCAGCCTGACAGCGTGTCGGACTTCGTCCTCCGCGCGTTAAGAATGGAGGCCACCGCCCCGTTGCCGTAGAGGTTGAGGATGAAACGTGACTTTCGGATCGCCTCCGCGTCCGGCGCCGCTTCTCAATCTCCTCACCAAAGGAAGATCATGACCGCACACCATGGCAATGGCACCCTCTGCGTCCAGGCAGGCTACACGCCGAAGATCGGCGAGCCTCGTATCCTGCCCATCATTCAGAGCACCACCTTCAAATTTGACGACATCGAGCAGGTGAACCGCGTGATGACGTTGCAGGAATTCGGCTTCAAGTACACCCGCACCGGCAACCCGACCGTCGCCGGTTTCGAGTCGAAGCTCAACGCGCTGGAAGGCGGCGTCGGCGCAATCGCGACCGCCTCCGGACAGGCCGCCAATCTGCTCGCGATCACGAATATCTGCCGCCAGGGAGACCATATCGTCTCCGCCTCGACGCTCTATGGCGGCACCTTCTCGCTCTTCCACACCACGCTGCCCAAGTTCGGCATCGAGACATCGTTCTTTGATCCGGAGGCTCCCACCGCGGAGATTGCGAAGCTGTTTCGCCCGAATACCAAGGCGCTCTTTGGCGAGACCATCGGCAACCCCGGGCTCAACATCCTGGACTTCGCCAAACTCGCAGCGCTCGCCCGCCGCTTCGACGTGCCGTTCATCGTCGACAACACGCTCGCCTCTCCGGTGCTTTGCACCCCGTTCAAGCTCGGCGCCAACGTCATCACGCACTCGGCGTCCAAATACATCGACGGTCACGCCACGAGCATCGGCGGCGCGGTGATCGACGGCGGCAACTTCAACTGGGCCGACGGCAAATTCCCGGAGTTCACCGAACCCGACGTCAGCTACAACGGCGTCGTCTACGTCAAGAAGTTCCCGCAGGCGCCCTATCTCTACAAGGCCCGCGCCCAGTTTCTGCGCGATTTTGGCGGCTGCCTGAGCCCGCTCAACGCCTTCCTCTTCAATCTCGGGCTGGAGACGCTCCATCTGCGCATGCCCCGCCACAGCGAGAACGCACTCGCCCTGGCGAAATTCCTGAAGAAGCACCCGCGGGTGAACTGGGTCAACTATCCCGGCCTCAACCCCGTGGGGAAAAGGCGGATTGCAAAATACTTCAGCCAGCCGCTTGGCAGCGGCATCCTCACCTTCGGTCTCAAAGGCGACCGCAAGGCCATCGGCCGGTTCGCGAAGAACCTCAAAGTCGCCGCACTCGTCGTCCACGTCGGCGATGCGCGCACCTCAGTGCTGCATCCAGCCTCCAGCACCCACGCCCAGCTCAACGAGGAGCAACTGCGCGCCGCCGGCATCACCCCTGATCTCATCCGCGTCTCCGTCGGCATCGAGGATGTCCAGGATCTCACCGCCGACTTCGCTCAAGCCCTGGCCGCCTCAAAATGACGGGCGTCAGTCGCCCGCCCCCGCACCGCCATTCCTATGATCACTTCGCGGCGACGGTGTTCGCGCAGCTGACCTTATGGCACAGAAGTGGCACAATTGTGCCGTGCCGAAGACCGTGCTATTCCGGACCTGGGTCGATGCCCGCCGCAAAAAGAATGTCAAACGTATCCTGGCAAAGGTCGGCCTCACTCCGGGGCAGCTCGTCAACAGGGTGTTTGCCCAGGTCGAGCTGAAGAACGGCCTGCCGTTCGCGGTCAACGCATTTGCCACCGACGACGGTCATCTGCCGCACGTTCCGAATGCCGAGACCCTGGCGGCGATCAAAGAGAAGGCCGGCAGACGATTCAGCTCGCCCGAGTCCGTAATGGGCCACACTGGCGGTGGCTATCTTGGTCCTGGAGGAATTTCGGCCGCTCCGGAAAAATGAATGAAGACAAGGGCTAACCAGAGCTGCGCAACGCCTCTATATTGTCCATCTTCCAAGCAGGGTCCTCCTTCGCCGAGGCTTCGGCGGGACCATTTTCGCCCCTGGTGAAAATGGTCGGGGTGGTCAGATTCGAACTGACGACCTCTACGTCCCGAACGTAGCGCTCTACCAGGCTAAGCTACACCCCGATGTGGCAAAACCGCGGACCGGTAACTGCCGAGCCGTGGAAGATGGGGCGACGAACCGGGCGGCTGCAAGAGGAAAATCAGCCCGGATGAACTGTAACAGGCTTGGTTGACCGAGGTCTGCGGTTTTGCCAGCCAGCTTGCCTTCTCCTTGCGAACAACCCAATTTCCTCAACATGGCCCTCCGCGGGCGGCTCAATTCCTTCTTGCGAGTGTTGATCCCGGCCTTTGCCCAGGCCCTTGGCCTCGTTCTGCCATTGGCGCGAAGTTCTCCTCTCGGCGCCACTCCTGGTGAAGGGACTATTCACGCGATCTACGAGAGCAGGGAAACCCCGCGCTTTGAAAGCAAACTCGACTCTTTGGTGGCGGCCAGACTGAACGCCCTTGGTATCAGGCCCCGCCTATGTTCGGACGCGGTGTTTTTGCGGCGGGTCTATCTCGACCTCACCGGCACTGTGCCCACCGCCGCCGAAGCCGGAGCGTTCCTCCAGAATCCGAATCCAAACAAGCGCCAGGCGCTTGTCGACCGACTTCTTGATCGCCCGGGATTTGCCGACTACTGGTCCATGCGCTGGGGCGATGTGCTGCGGATCAAAGCCGAGTTTCCCATCAATCTCTGGCCCAATGCCGCCCAGGCCTATCATCGATGGGTTCACGATGCCGTTTCCACCAACAAGCCCTACGACCAGTTTGTCCGCGCCCTGCTTTGCTCGAGCGGCAGCAACTTCCAGGTTGGCGAGGTCAATTTCTACCGTGCCGTGCAAAACCGCACACCAGACGGAATCGCGGCCGCGGTGGCCCTCGCCTTCATGGGGGTTCGCTTTGAGACGTTTTCGTCCGGACAACGGGCCGGCATGATCCGATGTTTCTCGCAAATCGGTTACAAACCCACGGGCGAATGGAAGGAAGAGCACGTCTTTTGGGACCCTCTCGGTGCAAGCAAATTGCCCGACGCCATCGCGCCCGGCCGCGCGAGTTTGCTCACGCCTTCAGGACAGGTGCCTGCCCGCGAAGCCAACACGCTGCCCAAGACTTTACCCTCCAACGCACCTGGCAAAGCGCTGATGCCCGACGGCACGGAACTCCTTCTGCCCGCAAACCGCGACCCTCGCGAATTGTTTGCCGACTGGCTGATCCGTCCCGAAAACCCCTGGTTTGCTCGGAGTTTCGCCAACCGTGTCTGGTATTGGCTCCTGGGTCGGGGCATTGTTCAAGAGCCCGACGATTTCCGCCCGGACAACCCGCCCTCCAACCCGGCTTTGCTCGACTACCTGGCCGGTGAATTCGTGGCCAGTCATTATGATGTGAAGCATCTCTGCCGCCTGATCACCACCTCAACGACCTACCAGCTCTCTTCGCTTTCGCACTCCCGGAGTCCTGAGGCGGAGGCCAATTTCGCCGCTTATCCGCTCCGCCGCCTCGACGCTGAGGTCCTGATCGATGCCATCAACAAGATCGCCGGAACCACGGATCTCTACACGAGCGCCATCCCCGAGCCCTTCACTTACATTCCCGAGGATCAATCGGCCATCTCTTTGGCGGATGGCAGCATCACCAGTCCCTTCCTCGCTCTCTTCGGCCGCTCCGCCCGCGCAACCGGCATGGAAAACGAGCGCATCAACACGCCCGTTCCCGCCCAATGGCTGCACATGCTCAACTCGACGCACATCCAGCGCAAACTCGAGCAAGGGCCCGCCCTCCGCCAGCTCTACAACTCCAGCAAGAAGGGCCGCGATCTGGTCGAACTCATCTATCTCACCATCCTGTCGCGATCCCCAAGCGCCGAGGAAGTCGCCACCTTCGAAGCCTACGGTCCCAAGCCCCCTCAGGGGCGCCCCAACCCAGCGGCTGACGCAGACAAATCCGGAAAGCAGATTCAAACCCCGAACAGGCCATACTCAGCAAAGACGAACCGTGAGTGGCTCGACCTAAGTTGGGCTCTCATCAACAGCAGCGAATTTCTCTACCGCCACTGATCCCAACCGAACGAAGGCCGCGAAATGAGCTCCCAATCTGGTGCAAGGCGTCTTCTCTCCCGTCAGATCGGCATGAACCTCAGCCTCCCGCTCACGCGGCGCGATGCTCTGCGCATCGGTTTGTTTGGCACCGCAGGCATGCTCTTCGTCAACAGCCGGGTCTGGGGCGCCAACGAGGCGCCCCCCGAACTACCTGTGCCGGCAGCCGGCGCCTCCGGCTCCGGGATCGAGCCCAAGACAAAGTCGATCATCCAGATCTTCCTCTGGGGCGGCATGTCGCACATCGACACTTGGGATCCCAAACCCGATGCAGGTCGCGACTTCATGGGAGAATTTCCCGGGACCCTCCCGACCAATGTCGCCGGCATCCAGATCGGAGAACTGTTCCCCAATCTCGCCAGGCAGGCGGACAAGTACTCGCTGATCCGGAGCATGACCCATCGCAACAACGGGCACGAGACAGCCGCCTACATGATGCAGACAGCCCACGTTCCCGGCGAAGGGCTGGCTTATCCGAGTGTCGGCGCCGTGGTTTCGCTTTTCAAGAGTGGAGACTACAAGGGGCTCATCCCGCCTTACGTCGTGCTCACACAACCCCAGGGCCGTTTTTGCGAGGAAGGTTTTCTCGGGGCGATCCACAAGCCGTTCGCCACCGGCGGCGATCCGAACCAGCAGCGCTTTGAGGTCGAAGGCGTGATTTCCAGAGGAATCTCCGACGAGCGCCAGGTTTCCCGCAAACAGCTGCTCGCCAGCCTCGACACCCTGGGTCAGGCCATGGCCGCAAGCCCGCAGATCACGGTCTCGGAAGAGGCCAAGAAGGAAGCCTATGAGCTGATTCTCGGTCCGGGCCGCGACGTCTTCGATCTCTCGAAGGAAAAGTCCGGTCTGCGCGATCGCTACGGCCGCCACACCTTCGGTCAGGATTGCCTCGCGGCCCGCCGCCTCGTCGAGGCCCGAGTGCCGTATGTGGTGATCAACTACCCGGGCGGCTGGGACACCCACAGCAATCACTTCCCCACCATGCGGCGCCAATGCCCGCAGCTCGACCAAGGCCTCGCGATGCTTCTCCAGGACCTGCACGATCACGGCCTGCTCGAGACGACGATGGTATGGTGCTGTGGTGAATTCGGCCGCGCGCCCAAGGTCGACTGGCAGCCCCCCTGGAACGGCGGGCGAAACCACTGGGGGGCGGTCTTCACGGCCCTTGTCGCCGGCGGCGGTTTCAAGGGTGGACACGTCGTCGGCGAATCCGACAAGCACGCCGAGGAAGTGAAAAACCGCCCGGTGTATCCCATCGATCTGCTCGGCAGCATCTATGCGCTGAGCGGCATCGACCCGAATTCGAAGCTTCCCCATCCCATGGGCCTCGACGCCACCGTGCTGCCGCCTCTCACCGAGGGAGTGAAGTCTGGCGGACTCCTGACTGAGATCATGTGACAATGCGCTTCCGCTCCCCCATCGATCCTGCGCCGCTCATCGTCTGGATCTTCCTTCTCGGCTTGGCCCCTGTCGCACAAGCCCAGAGACCCTACATCGGCTATGTCTACCCCGCGGGCGGCCAACAGGGCACGACCGTTCAGGCGCGCCTCGGAGGGCAGGCTCTCAACGATCTCGATGGAGTTCTCATTTCCGGGAAGGGCATTTCGGCCAGGATCGTCGAATACATGCCGCGACTCCAGAATATGGAGCTCACGTTGCTGCAGGAACAGCTCAAGGAGCTTAAGACGGGGCAACCCACGCCTGCTGTCTCCGCCGCTCCTCCGATGGAGGTCGAGACCAGCGCTTCGACGACGTTGTCCCCGGAGGAATCTGAGGCGGAACAAGAGGAGCTGAACCGGAAAAGGGAGACCGGGGCCTTGATCGAAAAAATCGAGAGATGCGTGGGCAATTTCGTTCAAATCCCCGCCTGCATCTCGACCTCCAATGTGGTCGTGGTCGAGGTTCGGATCGATCCCGACGCCGACCCTGGCGACCATGAGATTCGCCTGAGCACGCTCAAGGGCGTCACCAATCCGCTCATCTTTCAGGTGGGCGCCGTTCGTGAATACTCTGCCAGGCCGATGAGCACCTCGCCCAGGCAGGTGCTTGGCAAAGAAGAGCAGGCTCTGCGCAAGCGCGGCGCAAAGGACGGCGACTGCGATGTGCAGTTACCCTGCACGGTCAACGGACAGATCGGGCCGGGGGAGATAAACCGCTTCCACTTCCCTGCGAAAAAAGGGCAGCAACTCGTGCTGTCCGCCCAATGCCGCCACCTCATTCCCTTCATCGCAGACGCAGTGCCCGGCTGGTTCCAGGGCGTCATCGCACTCTACGACTCGAAGGGCCGCGAAGTCGCGTTCGGCGGTTCCAAACCCGATCCGATCATTCTATTCAAGGCGCCCGAAGACGGAAGCTACACGCTCGCCATCCACGACTCCCTCTACCGGGGGCGCGAGGATTTCATCTATCGAGTCCGGATGGGCGCACAGCCCTGCATCACCTCGCATTTCCCGCTCGGGGGCCAGGTCGGCGTGCCGGTGGCGGTGAGCTTCGAGGGGTTGAACTTCCCCGATACGGCGCGCAAGCACACCGTTAAGTTCGACTCACCAGGAATTCACAAACTGACCATCCTCGACTCAGGATTTGTCTCCAACGAAGCGCCCTTTGTCGTCGATACGCTCCCCAGCGTCACGGAAGTCGAGGATAATGACACCGAGCAAAACGCCCAGGCAGTGCCCAATGGCGTGATCATCAACGGACGCATCGAAAGTCCCGACGATGTCGATATGTTTCGCGTTGAAGGAAAGGCCGGGGAGACGCTCGTCGTCGAGGTGATGGCGCGCCGCCTCGGTTCGCCGCTCGATTCCTTTGTGACAGTGACCGACGGGCAGGGGAAGCTGATCGCCCTTAACGACGATTGCATGGACTTCGGTGACGGGGTGAACACGCACCACGCCGACTCCTATCTGTCGGTCCGGCTGCCGGCGAGCGGCGCCTATTTCATCCGGCTTTCCGATCGCGCCCACAAAGGCGGCCCCGAATACGCCTATCGGCTCCGCATCAGTCCGCCGCAGCCTGATTTCGAGCTGCGCCTGGCGCCCTCGAGCCTTGCGCTCCGGTTCAATTCAAGCGCCCCGATCACTGTGTATGCACTCCGCAAGGACGACTACGACGGTGCCATCCAGCTCAGACTGGATGATCCGCCCCATGCAATTGCCGCTCAACCCGTGATGATTCCGAAGGGCCAGACTGTGGGCAGGCTCGTGATCAGAACAGCGCCCTCCCCAATGCGGGGGAACTTCGTCCTCAAGGTTGTCGGCAGCGCAAAGATCGGAAACCGGCAGATCGTCCATACAGCGGTGGCCGCAGAGGACAAGATGCAGGCCTTCCTATGGCGCCAGCTTGTGCCTGCGGAAGAGTTCGTCGCAACCGTTTTTGATCCCGACTTCACGCCGCCGCCCGAACGGCCCGCGCCCGCCGCATCTCCGACCGACGCGGCAACGCCGGCGACAATGGCCGCATCTGAGCCGTCTCCAAGTGTGACGCCCGCCGCATCTGCAACTCCCATGCCCCCGTTGACTCCGGTGAATGCGCAGGCGCCCGCACCCGCCGCATCACCAGGCGCTGCCCTCCCGGCGGCGCCGAAATTCACCAGGCAGCAGGTCGCCGGTCGCCTCAAACAACTCAAGATCCTCTACGAAGCGGGGCTTCTCACCGATTCTTTCTACCTGAAGAAGGTCAGGGAATGCGAAGCGCTGCAGTGAGGATCTCCGGTACTCCCGAATGAGGGCAATCCGGCATTACTCCCTTTTAGGCGTAACTTTTCCAACATGAATTACGGAATCGCCACGCCCTCCGAGGCTCGCGCCGTTCTCCGAGCGCTGCGCGACGGGAGAAAGCTCACCCAGGCGCAGGTCGGCCAGAGACTCGGACTCAGTCAAAAGCGCATCGCCCGCATCGAGTCGTCCCCACAGCGCATCAAGGTGGATCAGCTTGCAAAACTGATCGCCGTGTTGGGCGGACGACTGGTCATTGAGTATTCCGCCTGCCTCAGCAAAGGCATGCGAAGCCGGAAAAGGCGGGGAGTACCTCTCTGGAGCCGACCCCGCCCGGCCGAGTTGCCCAACAACAGGACAGCATCCCCTGAGGAACCGGCAGCCACAAGGAACCAAAGGCTGCGGCACGCCTTTCAAAAGGAGGCGGATGGAGGGCGCCGCGCCGTCGGCGCCACCCTCCACCGCCGAATGGCTCAGGGAGGCCCGACCAGGCGCTGGACCTCCTCGAGAATCCGGGACAAAGGCGCCGTCTTTTCGATGTAGCAGGAGACCTTCTTGCTGATGGTGTCGCGCACGACCTCGGGGTCGAACAACACGCCGGTCAGGAGGATCACCGGCACGTCCGGCTGCGTTTTCTTGATCTCCCCGATCAGCTCCAGGCCGTCCGAGTCCTCCATCTGCAGATCGGAGATGATGAGGTCGGCGGCCTCCGCCTTCAGCACGCGCATCGCCTCGAGGCCCGAACTCGCCTCGGTCACGCGGTAGCCCTTGCCCGTCAGCAGCACGTCCAGGATCGCACGCACCTCCGCCTCGTCGTCGACCATCAAGATATGTTTTTTCATAAGGGGTTTTGTTTTTCAGGATTGATCGGTTCTGCGCCGGCGCCTGAAGGCTGCCAGGCGGCGTTTGCAATTATGCGGATGCTCACCACCGCACCCACCACCCGGTCGCGATCCCGGAGAGGGAAAAGGCTGAGCCGGGCCGCGTGCGTGCGGCCGTCGCCCGCGAGCACGGTCGCCGGATGCTCATGCAGCTCGTGTCCGTCCTTGATCGCCTGGGCGACCGGGTCGAGCGTGCCGCCATCGTCCGGGGCGACGCGCACGACGCGGGAAAGCGGCTTGCTGATCATCTCGGTCGCCGCGAGGCCCGTCCAGCGCGAGGCCGCCGGGTTCACGCGCGTGATGTTGATCGCCTTCGACAGGACCATGACGACATCGCTGATCGAATTGAAGATCAGCTGGCTGTAACGGAGCTGGTGCTCAAGGGACTGGCCGCTCCAGCGGCGCTCCTGATTCTCCGCCACCAGTTTCTCGATCGTCGCGGCGAGTTCGGAGGTCCGCTCCCTTACCTTGCTTTCCAGGGTCGCGTTCGCCTCCGCGAGAACGGCGGCAGCGCGCCGCCTCGCGGCGATGTCGTCCCGGATCAGCCATGCCACGCCCGCAAGAAGAACGACATTGATGACCACGCCGCTCCCCACGGTCCACCGGGTCGTCTGCGCCTGCAGATACGAGGCCTTGTCCTGTTCCGCCAGCAGCTCCTTTTCCTCCTGTTTCAGCGTCTCGATCAGGCGGACGATCTCCTGCATGCTTCCGCCCCCGGCATCCGCCGAGAGCAGGCTGCGCACCGCCCCGGTGTCATCCGCCTCGCGGGCGGCGACGGCCTGCCGCGCAAAACCCATCCGCTGGTTGAGCATGGCCTGCAGGTGCGCGAACTTCGCCGCCTGGGCCGGCTCGTCCGCCGTCAGAGCCCGGGCCACCTCGAAATGCTGGCTCATCGCACCGAAGGCCTCGCGCGACGCCCCCTTGTCGCGGGCGTCGCCCGTCAGCAAAAATGCGCGCAGGGCTCCGTCCCCGGCGTGGAGGGACGACTGGATCGCGTCGGCCTCCATGATCACGGCATGCGTGTGGTTGACCCAGTCGCTGCTCGCGACGTCGCGGTTGACATTGCGCACGGCGACGATCGCGACGA